>CAYNJK010000163.1:0-7441 GCA_964397575.1 uncultured Saprospiraceae bacterium | reverse complement strand
AGGGCTGAGCAGCCACCAGTTACGACCAGAGTGAATTGTGTTCTCCCATAAACCCAAGTACACCGATCACTAGTACTGCGATCCAGATAGCCACATACATCGGGACAAACTTTTTCCTCTTTGTTTCCCACTCTGGATGGGTAACTGGCATGCCTTGGAACTTTCCTCTAGGTCTATCCAGAAAGAAAAAGGTCTTATAAGTCTCTATACTCATAATCGTAAAGCCTATGCTGCACATGGTAATAAGTACCAGATGATTGGTAAAAAGGCTAGCAACAAAAGCATAGAAGTAAGCGACACCGGGCGACCTAAAAAACTTAAACGTCTCAAAACCTTCCACTGGGGCATCTTTCCAAGCACCTCCAAAAGCAGATACCCAGCCAAACACAGAGCATGGCAGTAAAATGAGCCACTTAGACCAACCAAGCGTGCCAGCATGGTAACTCGAATTTAGTTTCATAAGACCCACAGTCAAGGCAAGTATAATGCCTACATAGGCCGCACCTACTAGTAATCTTGCACCATAGCTTTTAACCGGCTTGCCAAATACAGATAACTGCATGGGTATAAAGTACTTGCTCTGGTCTTGCCTTCTTATGAAAGTTTTGTATACCTCCATAGTCACCCTTTCCAGTGCATAAGTACTACCAAAGAGTGCTATTATATTGGCGAAGATGCTCAGGTCCAGCTGGAAATAGTTAGCAACTAGAGGGGCAAAGACCATCCCTGCAACTACTGATCGGAAGTAGGTAGACCAGGTAAAACCCTCATGAGGTGCATCCTTATACATCCCCCAAGTGGCGTTATGAAGTCCTACACAAAGTCCAGTAATAAGAGCTATAAGAATCTGCATCTCGAGTTTTAAGTTTGGTCGTTAAGCGAAGCATAAGCTTCTTCTATCAGCTCTAAATCTCTCTGAGCCATTTGATAGGTAAATTGTGGTTGTTTTCCGGCTCGCAAAGAAACAAAAAAATCTTTGAACATCGGTTTGAAGCCAGTAATCTTGGAGAGCTGTGGGAAGCTGAGTCCTTTCTTCCGCCCTCGCGTAAAAACACTGATGCCATTGGACTCAAAAGTGATGGAGCCTTCAGTGCCATAGATTCGGGATAAGCGCAGTCCAAAAAACATAGTATCCACTTCCCATGAATAGAGCAAATTGATAATAGCGCCCTCTGTGGTAGAGGCAGTAACTTGCATGCTCTTTTCTAGGGCTCCTTCTTTGATCGGTCTGAAACCATGCACCTTAGTTATCGTCAGGCCGATATTGTTTATAAAGTTTATCCAGTGGATTCCCCCTTCAAATAAGGCCCCATATCCTGTAAGTGCTTCATCTTCTCGCCAATCGTTTTTGCTCTTTTGTTTCTTTGTGGCTGAAATATTGATAAAGAGTGGCTGACCTATAAGCTCTTTATCTAGCAAATCTTTCACTTTGACCCGCATAGGCTTATAGAAATAGTTTTCGGCGATAAGTAGTTGCAGTCCTAAGCTGTCAGCAAGACTACCCAACTCCGCGGCATGTGCTGACTTGAAAAAAGGCGGTTTCTCTACTATGACATGCTTGCCTGCTTTTAAGGATTGCAGTGCCAGCTCATAATGATACTTTGGTGGGGTAGTGATGAAAATGATATCTATCCTATCATCATTTATGGCCTCATCATAGGAGCCGAAAGCCAACGAGCCTCCATAAGACTTAAGATAATTCTCGGCTTTACTTAGATCTCTGCTCGCATAAGCAAGCGCTACATTTTTGTCTGCCCACTTGATAGACTTAGTATGACTCTTGACAATATTGCCACAGCCAAGAAATGCCAAGGTGATAGTGTCGTTAGATGAGTAGCTTTTATACAATGGATCTAGTTTGTGTAAACACCAAAACTATCAAAAAATGGCACGCCGTACGACAACAGCGAGCATTCGTTTTCACAAAAAAATAATTTTAGAGCAAGAGCTACGCAATACACCTTGCTGTGCAGATAGCTGAGCTATTAGTCGAATGACTCTAGAGTAATACTAGGTCGTTGCTGGTCTTTTCTACTCCCTTCCTGCTGATGGAACTTGGAGCTAGCCCATTAGATTAAGATTTCGGTTGTTTATTCGCAACTGCAGGTTCTGGTGATTTGGCCTTCGCTACCATCTCTTTTTCTGCAGGCATCTCCGATATCACCATTGAGATCTGGACAGTCCAAGTCTGAGCTTCCAGTTCCAGAGTCATTGCACAAGCTATTGTATCTATCTAGCTCTGCTTCTGATTGCACTGTTATAACCGCATCTCTAGTAGGAATGATAATATCTAATGGGAATACCAGAGACCAAGTCTGTCTGGCATCTGGATGGGCCTCTAGCCATTCTGCTATATTGCTTCTAAGGGTTTCTTGATTTCCTGAAAGAATAGTTCCATCTGGCATTTCTACGGAAAGAGGATACACAAACTCCACACAGTCTTCCACCTCATCACGACCACCATCATCATCTTCATCCAAGTTTTCGCATCTCTCATATGCCGCTTCTAGGGTCTCCAGATTTTCTACTACAAATTCTTCATCTGACTGTATCCAAACTATTGACACAGGGAAAACATGTTCTGGCTCTCTATCACTCCTAGGATTGTTTTCATACCAATCAGCAATCTGTGCTGTCAGTTCTCTAGCAGTTCCTGAAATAGTTGTGCCATCTGGCATCGTGAAACTAATAGGGTACACAAATTCAAAACAACTGTTATCTCTGTCAGTATCATCTCTGTCATCATCATCACCTCTGTCACCTTCATCTCTATCTCCGTCGTCGTCTCTATCTTCACAAGAGCTAAGTAGTCTCTCAAAACCTTCTTCCGATGTGATTTCTATGAGGTCATCTCTGTCTAAGTAGAATACTTTTACTGGCAATACCAGAGTAGGCTCTACGTCCACATCTGGATTATTTCTAGCATAGTCTTCGAAAGCTGCATCTAGTTCATCTTCATTTCCAGAGATAACAGTACCATCGGGATAAGTGAAGCTGATTGGATAGATGAAATCAAAGCAATCTTCATCAAAAGAATGCGCTAGGTCATCTTCTAGTACTTCTTCATCAGTAATGAGATCTCGTACAGCATCTTCCTCATTAAATTCACAGGCACTGAATACCATAAGGAGAGAAAGCAAAGAAATCAACGAAATTTTCATGATGCTAATTTTTCCTAAAGTTAGCCTTTTTGGTCCAGTAAAATCAGGCATTTAACTTATTGACTAAATAGTCGCCTACACGTAGAGCATTTGCACTTATGGTCAGACTAGGATTGACAGCTGCGGAAGTGGGCATAAAGCAGGCATCCACGACACTTAGATTGTCTATCCCTCTGAAATTACAGTACTTGTCTAAGGCTGAGGTGTCTGGGTTAATACCCATTCTTATAGTACCAGCGCTGTGAGAAAAAGTACGAATATGATGGGTATAGTACAGAATAGCTCCAGCTTTCTTCAGTATAACTTTTGCCTTTTTCGCCAGTGCATTGACTGCAGCGGTGTCTCTTTCCGTATAGCTGTGTGATACTTCTGCAACAGGCAGTCCATACTTTCCTTCTTTCTCAGTATCTATCCTTATGTAATTGCTTTTTTGCGGCTGATCTTCTGCAATGGCAAGTAGTCCAGTAAGCGGCTTCACCAATTTGCCAGCGAGCTTACCTAGAGGTCCAGGGACTTCGTTTTCTACCAGTCCAGCTGGTGGTGTAGATATTTGCTGCAGACTGCCTAGTTTTCCTTTGGGTTCAGAAATATCCGGGTGGCCATTATAATAATCCAGGATGCAGATTTCTTTATGGAATCGGCCTTGCTTATCTGCTGCACCTGGATAGATGCCGAAGATGATACTGTTGACA
The DNA here is from genome assembly GCA_964397575.1 of uncultured Saprospiraceae bacterium. GTDB lineage: Bacteria > Bacteroidota > Bacteroidia > Chitinophagales > Saprospiraceae > RFSX01. Next base: position 3,588 of record CAYNJK010000163.1, on the reverse strand, counting down.
TGTCGCATAAGATATTTGCCGACGACTGACCCACCTGGATTCACCTTTTCTAGACCAGAAGCTAAGATGAGGTGTGGCGACCCTAGCGCACCTGCTGATACGATAAAGTGATTTGCATAGATAGTTTGTTCGGCCTTCGATTTTTTGTCGAAGATATTTACGGAAATAATTTTGCCATTGACTTCATTCAGTTTGGTAGCAATAGACTCTGTCTGTAGCTGCATTCCTTTAGCTTGCAGGTCAGGAATAACAACGGTGGCAAGGTCATTCTTCGCATTGACAGCACAGGCAAAGGTGTCGCAAGTCGTACATAGTTGGCACTGCCTTTTTCCACTCTTATGATTAATGGCCATTGGTAAGGAGAATGGATTTAATCCTATTGCTTGTGCCGCAGATTTGAGTTTCTTAGATATATCTGCTAGCGGAGCAGGGCGCTGTGGGAATGGTCGACTCCGTGGAGGTTCCGTCGGGTCGGTACCACTTTCACCTGCTATACCGAGAATGGCTTCAGCTTCAGTATAGTAGGGTTCCAGCTCATCATAGCTAATGGGCCACTCCGCACCAGAATCGCCTACAATCTCAGGACCTGGACTGAAGTCACTTTCTCTAAATCTAAATGATACACCGCCATAGAAAACGGAAGGGCCTCCCACACAGGAATAGACTCCCATTTGTTTTTTATTGCCACCTTTGACGACTTCATAGGGTAAGGACTTATCATAATTAGGTGTCAAATCTATAGAGGCTTTGTGTCCCCAATTTTCTGGTCCTCTTTCTACCCAACTTCCTCTTTCGATCATAAGGACCGATTTACCAGCCTCTACCAGCTTCTTGGCAGTCATACTTCCTCCAAATCCACTGCCTATAATGATGTAATCGTAGAGTATATTTTCTTCCGCCATATGTGCTGCAAAATAGGGAAACTGCCCCTAACCAAAGATGTACAATCATAGAATCAGCTTAGAAATATTACCTTAGACCTGTCTATGAGTGATAGTAATAAGCAGACCAAGTTTTATGAGATAGTTAATCCTAAGAACATTAAGAAAGGTGTTTTCTTGTTTTTATCTATCACTATTATTTCGCTGACAGTTATCTTTTTCTACACCAATACTGGCGATACGCTTAAGGTCTGGAAAGAACTGGACTGGCGTTATGGTCTGCTTTGCTTTGTCTTTGTATTTAATGACTTATGGATCGGAGGTCTGAGGAATCATGTCTTTGCAAAGGAATTCAAACCTGGTATCCCCTCTATGGTGGCCATGAAAGCCAATGTCGCCAACATCTTTCTGGGTGCGGTGACTCCATCTCAGACAGGAGGAGGCGTAGCACACTGGTATGTATTCTGGAAGAATGGTCTCAAGACACCTGATTTCATTATTCTCAGTTTTGTAAATTTTATATCTACTATTATTTTCTTCTTGGTATCTGGCTATTGGGCAAAGAATAAACTCCTAGATCAAATACCTGAAGGCATAGTATCTAACTTGGCAAACTACGGTTTCTCAGTCTTTGCAACAATAGGGATACTCATTGTAGTCTCACTTATATTTCCCAAAGTCATCGGGCTTATCTTGGAGCAAATAGGAAAACTAGCAAGAGGCATTATTCCAGAAAAGGCCGAAAAGATAATAGCTTTCGGTAAGAAAACGGAGTCCACCATGCAGGACTATCAGCAGCAGACTTTGAGTCTCTTCAGAAGAAAACCCTGGCTCATAGCTTTGAGCTTTATTATTACAGTCTTCCTCTATTTTAATAAGTATGCGCTAGCTTACTTTATCGTTCTTGCCTTTGGCTTGGAGGTGGATTTTTGGACAGTAATCGCGCTGCAGTCTATAGTCCATCTACTCTTATATTTTGCTCCTAGTCCAGGTGGTAGTGGCATCGCAGAAGTTGGACATGCAGCCTTGATGGGCAAAGTCATTGACGAATCGTTTACTGGTTCATTTGCTCTTGTACAAAGAAGTATTATGATTCTCATTCCTGCTCTACTCGGCGCCTATGTTATCATCAAAACAATGAATCAGGAAAAGGTCGAATAAGCGTAGCCTATGGTTAGAAAGACTTTAGTTTCCGGAACTTGTATCGGATTCTTTCTCTAGGTGATCTAAGAATACGATACCGTTGAGATGATCTATCTCATGCTGGAAGATAACAGCCGTGAAGTCTTCTACCATTTCTATATGGTGACTGCCATCCCTTTTGTCATACTCTAGTAAGATAGCATAGGCTCTGTTTTGAGTTTCTCCTCTTTTGTCAGGTATGCTTAGACAGCCTTCCATACAAGGTTGTTTTTTAGTACTGTATTGTCTGATTACAGGATTGAGATAAACTTCAAAGGGAAACTCAGGCTTATCAAATCGTTGTACCCAGATAATGTTCTTAAGGATGCCTACTTGTGGAGCTGCTATACCCACGCCTAAGGACATACTATCTGTAACTGTTGCATACAACCTGTCTATGAACAAATCTAGATCAGGATCTGTGTCTTGTATATTGACTGTTAGCGACTTCTTCCTGAGCAGTACAGAATCGCTTGGATTTGTAAGAAGGAATAGTCTCATTGCATCTGTAGCAGTGCCCTGACTTATGAGTTGCTCTTGGGAAACATCAAAGTTTGCATGAATGAGCTGGTCGGTAGTTAGCTTACTAGTTTTACAACCGACGAGAATGACAAAGAGGAAAGGCAGATATTTAACCAGATTCATTACGAAAGTGCTATGATAAATTAATTGCCTATTCAAGTCCTTGCGCAGTGAGGTAGGGAAATATCCAGAGTACGTAGACGATAAGAATTACAAAACAAATGAGCGGTATCTTGAATAAAGCTATCATGGCTTTTCCATTTAGACCATCCGTTTCAAGATTCTGACCTATTAATTGAAATATACCTTTGAAGAGATAGAATACAAATGCACCTCCTACAATAAGAAAAACTGCTGATGAAATCACGTTACTTTTTTGGTGAAGTTATATATAAAATAATTTCTATTTATAATTTAACAAGAATCTTGAGGGTGAGGCAGTATTTTCAGCCTTGTAATTCTTCGAAGAAGGCTTTCAGAAAAGGCAAAGTAGGCGGAGCTGTAAAGATCTTAAGGTCGTTCATGAATCCACCTGTTTCATCCAAGAAGTCAAAGATGGTTTTTGCTTTTAATTTGGAGAATAATTTTTCAAAGACTTTTGCTCCAGAGACTTTGCCCGAGGTAATAGCATTGAGCATGATGTTGTCATAAAAGCTATACCTGTTTTTGTCAAATTTATAGGTGTCCAACTTATTCTGGATGATAGAGTCGTAGACCTTTTCTATATGTTTTTGGATTCTAGTAAAAGCATAACCTGAGGAAGCTTTTACAGAACCACCATTGGTCCCAATAGGAATTATTCTTTTTGTTCTAGATGTCTGAAAATCATGAGAGGTCATAGGTATCGCTCCCAGCTCTTCTTCTCTTACCTTGTATTCTGCTACGTTGAGCTCCTGTGTTATATAAGCATCCAAATAACTATCGTAATGGTCTGATGATGGAATGTCCTTAGAGAAGACGGCAAGTTCTACCAGGGCGCTCTTATCGCTGGTAGGTAAGACAT
>CAYNJK010000162.1:0-7558 GCA_964397575.1 uncultured Saprospiraceae bacterium | reverse complement strand
TATAATCTCCTTCTGAGGTTCCTTGACCTCCACTTGCGGTAATGTCAATACCACCGGTAGGAGCACCACTGGCGTCATTACAATCCAAGTCAGTAGGTGTACCAACAACCTCCACTGGTGTAGGTTCTATTAGTTCCACCGTACATTCTCCGGTACAGTCATTAACGTCAGTAACTGTCACCGTATAGGTACCAGCTCCTAAGTCAGAAAGATCCTCTGTTACAGCAGATAGCGCAGTGCCATCCATGTCCCAGGCATAAGTAAAATCAGGAGAACCTCCCGTAACTGTAACATCTACGCCGCCGTCTAAAGTGCCACTCAGTACGTTACAGGTTGGTTGCTGTGCTACACAGCTTACGTTTAAGGGTTCTAAAGATGTAGAACCTTCTATCGTGACTGTCAAAGGACCATCACAAACTTGTGAATAAGATAAGGTGCTTATACATATTAGTATAAGACATCCCAATAGATGTCGAATCATCGGTTTAAGAATTTATTTTAAAAAAAAGAATAGTGGACCGCCTCGAAATGAGGTATTTGGAAAATTCGGTCTTGCGAAAGGTACTTTAACAGTAATAGGACAAGCACTATGGAGCTCTACCCCTACGTATTACAAAAAATTATAATATATAAATATCATAATATGCATAAAGTGTTGACTATCAGCTATTTGTGTGATAATTGAAAGTGAAAATATTTTTAAAAAAGTATGAAATTTAGAAGAATTGCGAACCGAATTGTCGGTAAATAACCACGAAAACTATCTATTATAAAGTCTAATCGCAGCAGTTTGAAACCCAAAAATGGTTTAGAAAGGACTAGTTACTTAAGTAATCAGCAACCAACTGAAACTCGGGAATATAGGCTTTAAAGGTGCTTCCGTCCATCAGACGCTTCATAGTATAATATCCGGCCATCTTTCCTATAGGAGTAGCTAAGGGACTCCAAGAAGAGTATGTATGAATCTCACCTGGTTTGAGTATAGGTGTTTTTCCTATGACGCCTGCACCTTCTACTTCTTTGACATCACTATTGGCATCGCGAATGATCCAGTAACGACGTAGCAACTGGACTTCGAAGATGCTGTCGTTCTTTATTTCTACGACATAAGAGAAAGCAAAATACTGATTAAGCGGACGAGAGGAGCCTTCTTCATAATATGAAGAGATAGAAATGGTTACACCTTCTGTTGTTTTACTTTGTTGAATCATTACTTGTTGTCTCTAAAACGTATGTTTCTACAATTCGTTCCGCTTCAGCTAGGGTTTCTTCTAAAACATCGTTGAGCAAGATCGAATCAAAGGTATTTTCGAACAACAGTTCTTTTTTGATACGCTTTATTCTTTTTGTTAGACTTTTAGCATTTTCAGTACCTCTATTGCTGAGTCGTTGGACCAGGACTCTGAAGGAAGGTGGTTTTACGTAGATAACTAGGCATCTTTCATCATATCTATCTTTGATATTCTGAGCACCATTTACTTCTATATCAAAGACGACTTTTTTTCCAAGTCCTTTGATTCTGTCCACTTCGGACTTTAACGTACCATAAAATCTATCAGAGTAGACTTCTTCCCATTCTATAAACTCGTTATTTGCTGCCTTTTGTCTGAACTCCTCATTACTATAGAAGTAGTAATCTTTGCCATGCTCTTCAGTTGGCCGCTTTTTGCGGGTGGTAGCAGAGATAGAGAATGATAGCTGATTCTGATATTTTTTCAATAGGTGTTTGACTATAGTAGTTTTACCTGCGCCTGAAGGTGCAGTAAACACTATCATATCATATGAGCCTTTGAGATTTTTGATACTATAAGGAATTTAAGACTTGTTCTTTTATTTTCTCTAACTCGTCTTTCATTTTGACGACAAGCTGCTGGATATCGGAGTTTTGTGCTTTTGCGCCAAGTGTATTAATCTCCCGACCCATTTCCTGACTGATAAAATTGAGTTTTTTACCTTTCTGAACTTTCTTGGTATTTAGTTCTTCCAGAAAGAAGCTGCAATGTTGTGAGAGGCGAACTTGTTCCTCATTGATATCTAGTTTTTCCAGATAAAACAATATCTCTTGTTCGAATCTGTTCTGATCTACTTGTTCATCAGAGAGATGTTGACTCAGATTCTTCTTTATTCTTTCTTTGATAGTTTCTATCCTCTGACTCTCGAACTGACCTATTCCTTTTAATGAAGATTTTATTTCTGCTACCCTTTTTCTCAAATCTTTGTCTAGAGAAGCCCCTTCCACTTCTCTGAATTTTGTGAGCATTGCCATTGCCTCTTTGGTCATTTCCGCTATAATCTGCCACTCATCATCTGATATTTCTTCGTCTCCTAGCTGGACAACATTGGGTAATCTGATAAGAGTCTGGAGGATATCACCGGTAGGCAAGCTATTATCTGTAGCAAATTCTGTAAGTGTTTTATAATACCGCTCCATGACGGTTCTATTTAACTGAGAATCTTCCGCTCCTTCAGAACTTATAGTAAGATTGACATCGAACTTGCCTCTGGCTCCCAGTTCAGTGATAAGTTTTCTTAGAGCTAGTTCCTTGTCTCTAAGGTTGGTATTAGATCTAAAACGTAGGTCTGTATTCTTTCCATTAAGGGAACGTATTTCTATACGATAGACTTTCTTCCCTATTTCCTGGGATGCTTCGCCATAGCCTGTCATGGAATAAATCATATACAAAAATTTGTTTTAGGTCGTTTAGCGTTCGGAATAAGAATCACGAATCTAAGCGAATTTCGGAGTATTTAATATCTTAAGCCTATATATAGTTGAAACAGAGACATTTAACTATATTTAAAGCTGATGTTAGAATCAATTTTAAAAAAGAAGGTGATTTATTTTAAGAAACAATAAATTTTGCGAAATTTGCCCACCCTTGTTAAAAAAGGTCTCGTAATCACTTACTAATCAATAATTTACGACAAAATGAGAAAAGCTGACTTAGTAGCCGTTATCTCCGAAAAGACAGGCGTTCCTAAAGTGGATGTTTTAGTAACCATGGAGGAGTTTTTCAAAGAAGTTAAAACTTCATTGACCTCTGGAGAAAATGTATACATAAGAGGTTTTGGATCTTTTGTGATTAAGAAAAGAGCTAAGAAGATAGGAAGGCACATAAAACAAAATGTAGCCATAGAAATTCCGGAACACTACATTCCTTCATTTAAGCCTGCAAAAGTATTTGTAGACCAAGTAAAAGAAAAGGTTTCCGCATTACCAGAAGAGAGTAATAGCAGCGTGGACTCAAATGCTGAGTAAAGGTCAATTATTGACAATTACTTGTTTTTTAGGACTATTTCTAGTCCTGTATTTAGGTTGTGATACAAAGTCTTCTGATCATAAGGCCCTTGAAAAGTCAAGAAGCCAGAAGTTTGAACTAATAAGTATCAATAGAATTATCAATGAAGCCGTTCCTAAGCTATCTACAACAGCTCAAGTCCAACTAAAGGATCTGGAAGAACAGCTGCGCCTAACAGATGATGAGAATGAGAAAGTAGAATACCTCAGAAAAGTGGCATCTATCTGGTATGCTGAGCAACAACCTTTAGTCTCTGGTCATTATGCAGAACAGATTGCTGAAATAAAAAATGATGTAGACTCATGGAGTATTGCTGGTACTACTTATTCTATAGCAGCTCAGAGTCTGAAAGAAGGCAATGAACGTAAGCATTCGATAGCTAAAAGTAGAGAAGCACTAGAAACAGCCTTATCTCTAAGTCCTGAAAATGTGGACAATAAGATAAACCTAGCTTTGACCTATGTAGAAGCTCCATTACAGGATAATCCTATGAAGGGCATCATGATGTTAGTAGATCTCAACAAGAAATATCCTGAAAGTGTCCCAGTTTTGATGCAATTAGGCCGATTATCGCTTAAAACTGGTCAATATGACAAAGCAGTTGAAAGATTGACAAAAGTTATAGAACTTCGTCCCACTTTTAGGGAAGCCCATTGCATGCTTGCAGAAGCACTGACCCAGAAGGGAGAATCTGCACTGGCCGTGGAAGCCCAAAAACATTGTAATAACAAATAAATTCAAAATATGCCCTGCGGTAAGAAAAGAAAACGACATAAGATCTCTACTCACAAGAGAAAAAAGAGACTTAGAAAAAACAGACACAAGAAAAAGAAATAAAATAGCATAGACCGGTGCGCTCGGTCTTTGCTCTATTTCTAATATTAAAAAACATCAGGATTTCTGTGGTGCTTCCCATGAGTAGTACAAACACAAAGTTTCCAAAGTAGCTAAGGCCTTCCCCCTAGGGTTTTATTCCCAAGTAATAACTAACTACAGGTCCTGAACAAAAACATTAGACTTTGGAAAAGGAGTTATTAGTAAAATCAACTCCCACTGAAGTAGAGATAGCCTTAATAGAGAATAGAAAGCTCGTAGAGCTTCATACTCAGCAGACAGATAGTCAATTTTCCGTTGGTGATATCTTTCTCGGCTATATCAAGATGTTAAGGCCAGGCCTTAATGCTGCTTTTGTGGATGTCGGCGTAAGGAAAGATTCTTTCCTCCACTACACTGACTTAGGACCTCAGATAAAATCAGTACAGCGATACACGACCCTTGCCTTGGAAAAGCAAATGAAGGGGATGCTACTGGAACAATTTCAAATCCAACCCGAAAACGAAAAAAACGGAAAAATAGATAGGGTCTTTAGAAAAAACCAACCATGCCTGGTGCAGATTCTAAAGGAACCCATCTCTACTAAAGGACCTAGACTGACCTGTGAGATCACGCTGGCAGGCAGATTTATGGTCATGACACCATTCAAAAACAATGTATCTGTCTCCAAAAAGATAACTAATTCCGACGAACGCAAACGACTCAAAGTCTTAGTAGAAAGCATCAAACCTAAGCACTTCGGAATCATCATAAGAACAGCTGCTCAAGGCAAAAAAGTCGCCGATCTTCATGACGAAATCAGTAACCTCACTAATAAGTGGAAGACTATTACTGACGAGCTGGGCAAGTCCAAAACACCTAGAAAGGTGCTCAGTGAAGTAGATAAGACCAAAGGATTCCTGAGAGATATCATGAATGACTCATTCAATAGGATAGTCATAGACGAGTCCTCACTCTTTTCTGATGCTAAATCCTATCTGCAAAATGTCGCTCCTGCTCAAGCCAAAATACTCAGCCACTATAAAGGAAAGAAGCCACTCTTTGACCATTATGGGGTAAGCAAACAGATAAAATCTAGTTTCTCTAAGACACCTACTATGTCTAGTGGGGCCTATCTTGTTATAGAGCATACAGAAGCTATGCACGTCATAGATGTCAATAGTGGCCCAAAATCTCAAAACAAGGATCAGGAAACTGGTGCCCTTAAGGTCAATATAGAAGCAGCCAGAGAGATAGCAAGACAATTAAGGCTCAGGGACTTAGGAGGTCTTATAATCATCGACTTCATAGATATGCGTAATAAAGAGAATAAGAACATTCTCTACAGCAAGATGAAAGAATTTATGAATGGCGACCGGGCTCAGCATACGATTCTTCCTCTCAGTAAGTTCGGTCTCATACAGATCACAAGACAAAGAGTAAAGCCCGAACTCAAGATAAATACCACAGAAGTCTGTCCTTCTTGTAGTGGCTCAGGCAAGATAGAACCTGCTGAACTATTGCCTGACGATGTAGAAAGGTCTCTCAAGTTTATCATAGAGACCTACCCTAATGCCACTATCACCTTACGGGTCAATCCATTGCTGTATACTTTCTTTAAGAAAGGCATCATTACACGTCAGATGAAGTGGTTTATGAATTATAAAAAATGGGTAAAATTGGTGTCTGATCCAGAACTACACATAACGCAATTTAAGTTTATGAATAAGTTCAACGATGAGATAAGACTCAATCCTGAGTAGTGGTCTCAGAGCTGATACCACAGCAAGCTCACAGAATTATCGTCGCCCCACTCAACTGGGGACTGGGGCATGCTACCAGATGCATCCCGATTATAAAGGAATTATTAGAAGCAGGAAAAGAAGTACATCTTGCTAGTGACCAACTAGCCCTCCAGTTATTAGGCTCTGAATTTCCCGACTTAACCCATCACAGCTTACCTGCCTATAACGTCCAGTATAAGCACCAGTCATTATTCAGAATCATGCTGGATAATGGAAGCAAGGTCCTAGCAGCAATAAAGAAAGAAAAACAAGTATGTGAGCAACTGGTCCAAGAGCATCAGCTAGACGCAGTGATTTCTGATAGCCGTTTTGGCTTTAGATCTGAGCACGTACCATCCTATATTATCAGTCACCAGCTTGCCCCATACAGCACTAATCCCCTCATAAAAGCTGCACTGGAAAAAGGTAATCGCTCTTATCTCAATAAGTTCGACGCAGTGTGGATCCCAGATGACCCCGATCATAAATTATCAGGAGACCTTAGTAAAAATACCCGTATAGCTAAGGCCCACTATCTCGGCCCTATTTCTAGACTGCAAGCCCGTGGCATCACTGAAAAAATCTACGACCTCAGTCTAATTCTATCAGGACCCGAACCTGCCCGCACTGTACTGGAACAGGCGCTCATCAAAGAACTAGCGCCCAGAATCAAAAACATCTGTCTCGTAAGGGGTACACAATCCCAAGCTGAAATCCCGCCTCCGCCACACTGGACGGTCTATGATCTAGCTGACAGTAAGACTATCAATACAGTCTTGCTACAATCCAAGAAACTTCTGAGTCGATCAGGATATACTTCTATCATGGATTATTACAAGCTCGGTGTCGGAGCCTATCTTATCCCTACCCCTGGACAGTCAGAGCAGGAGTATCTGGCTGCACGGCTAGATGGGCAACATGGATTTGTACATCTCGAGAAGCTAGCGGATATCGTAGCTTAGATCTTACCTGCTCTTATCATCCAATCCAGTTTCAGTATAGCCGCTACAGACATAGCATCTACTATTTCACCCTGGTGTACCAGTTCTACGAGTTCGCTAAAAGGGAGTTTTCTGACTTGCAAGTCCTCCGTGTCTTCGGGATGTGCCTCACCAAAACTGAGATCACGGGCGACGTATAGCTCGGCTAGTTCATCGGAGACGGAATTAGAGGTCTGTAGAGACATGATATGCAGCCAGTTCTTGGCACTGATACCTGTTTCTTCCTTCAGTTCTCGCTGGATGGAACTCAGAGGATCTTCGTCCAATGGTGAGCCACCCTCTGGGATTTCCCAGGTATATACATCTAGTGGGTAGCGATACTGGCCTATAATCCAAGTATTGTGGTCGTGATCCAGTGGAATTACGCCTACTGCAAGATTTTTGTAGTGGACTTTGCCATAGATTCCATTGGAGCCGCCTGGTGTAATGACTTCATTGTGGAACAGTTCTATCCAAGGATTGCTGTATATACTCTTGGAAGTCAAGGTTTTCCATGGGTTCTTCTCTTTCATCGGGCTAAAATACTTGTATTATTTTGTTGTAGAATTTGCAAGTCGGCAATGGTGCATCTATATTTGCGTTCCCTTCGACGGAAGTGGTTATTTCGGGTGATTAGCTCAGTTGGTTCAGAGCACCTCGTTTACACCGAGGGGGTCGGGAG
>CAYNJK010000161.1:0-7675 GCA_964397575.1 uncultured Saprospiraceae bacterium | reverse complement strand
TTAAAAGTAGATGCCAATACGTCCACAGAGCAAGCTGGAATCAAACTACAAATCTCACAAAATGAACTGCAGCAAGTAGAGATAGAGGGAGAACATGTTCCCATTGTTGTGAAAAAAGATACCTTGGAGTACAATGCCGCAGCCTTCCAGACTCAGCCTAATGAAGTCGTAGAAGATTTACTAAAGAAACTACCAGGTGTAGAAGTAGAGGACGATGGAACGATAACCGCACAAGGTGAAGAAGTACAAAAGGTCACAGTAGATGGGAAAAAGTTTTTTGGAGATGATCCGACTATTGCCACTAGAAATCTTCCTGCAGATGCGATAAATAAAGTCCAAATCTTCGATGAGAAATCCGAGATGGCACAGTTCTCAGGAGTGGATGATGGCGAAAGAGAAAAAACAATAAATTTAGAACTAAAGGAGGACAGAAGAAAAGGCCAATTTGGAACTGTAGAAGCTGGCTACGGTACCGATAACAGATACAAAGGCAGATTGTCACTTAATAGGTTTTCTACCAAAACACAAATCTCGGCAATTGGTAATTTCAATAATATCAATGAGCAAGGCTTTTCGTCCAGAGATTATGTCAGTTTTATGCAAGGTGTGGGCTTCAGAGGTAGAGGTGGATTAAATTTGAATAATGGACTCAGTAATGGCTTTGTAACAACCAATGCAGGTGGGCTAAATATCAATCATGACATATCATCCAAGGTAGACTTTACAGCCAGTTATTTTCTCAATAATATTACCAATGACCTAGAAAGTATAGTGCTCAGAGAAAACTTCGGAAGAGCAGAAAGCTATTTTGATGATGAAACCGCCTTGGAAGTAAATAGTTCTACCAATCATAGAGTCAATACAGAATTCGATATAGAAATAGACTCCTCACAAAATTTAGACCTAAGAGCAGGCATAGTGCTGAATGATGGAAGTGCCAATTTGGATGGGTTCTCGCAGAGACTTTCTGACAACTTTACGACACAGAATAGCAGTGCACAGGATTATATAAATGATGGACAAAGTTTAAATTTCACAGGCCGACTGACTTACCGTAAGAATTTTGGAACCATCAAAAAAAGGACCTTGACACTACAAGGAAATCTTAATGACACTAGCTCAGATACTGATGGTGATCTTAATTCACTGAATAGTTTCTTCGATGATTTTGGTGAAGCAGAAATCATAGAGGATATCGTACAAGCACAGTTGCAAGAAGACAATAGCGATAACTATCGCCTGCAAGCATCTTATGTGGAACCTCTTAAGCCAAATCAGTTCCTAGAGCTAAAGTATGTGCGACAGAACTTCGATAACGAACTTAAAAGAGAAGTAGTGGATATCCTGTCAGGCGATTCTTTTATAAATGATGATCTGAGTAACCACTATACCCGAGATTATGTCTACGACAGACCATCTCTGACCTGGCATCGCAATACAGATCTGACCCAACTATCTGTAGAAGCTGCCTTGCAGAATTCTGTACTTAAAGGCAATATCATCTCGGAGAATATCCAAATAGAGAACAGAATATTCAGGTTTCTGCCTAGAGTAAACCTAAGGCACGAAATCGGTCAGTCTCACAATATTAGAGTCCGATACAGTACCAGTGTAAATGAGCCATCTATAACACAATTACAACCAGTGCCGGACAACTCAGACCCGATTAATATCTATCAAGGTAATCCTGATTTGGTGCCAGAGTATACCCATAACTTAAGGGTCAATTATATAAAATATGATCAGTTTTCATTCAGGTCATTTTTTGCCTTTATAAATGCTCGTTATTCCAGAAACAATATTACAAATCAGACTATTATCAATGACGATTTCGTACAGGTCACGCAACCTGTCAATGTAGACTATGATTTCAATATCTCTGGAAATCTTACTTTCAGTACACCTCTAAAGTTTCTGAAAACCAGACTTAACTTAGGCACCAGATTGTCCTATCAGAATAGTCTCGTATTTATAAATGCGACTGAGAATGTAAGAGATAGAATCACAACCAATTTCAATGCACGAATAGAAAACCGTAAGCAAACCGTCATAGGCTGGGAAATCGGTGGTAGATATAATCTCAATAGAACCAGCTACAATCTCAGTGATAGAGATCAGTCTTTTGCCAATCAAAGCGCATTTGCCGACTTTACATATAACATAAAAAAATCGGTGTCGATCAATACTGCTCTAAATGTAAATTTCTACAGTGAGGAGCAATTTGGCGAGGCGATGACTGTTCCTATATGGAAAGGTAGTGTATCGAAATATCTGCTAGACCAGAAGTTGGAAGTCAAGCTTTCTGTCTTTGATATACTGAATCAGAACATAGGTATCTCCAGATCTAATGGGGTCAATTTCATTCAGAATAGTGAAATTATTTCTTTGGGCCGTTTTGGCATGCTGTCATTGATTTATTCTATAAAAGCCGCAGGAGGCGGCAATGGTGGTGCACCTGGAGGTGGTAGAGCTAGGATGATGAGAATGGGTGGATAATACGCCATACAAAAACTCCATCTTATGAGTCCCGAGAATATAGTAATAAAGCAAGTTGTCGCTTATAACTCTAGAAACATAGAAGACTTCGCTGCTTGTCATCACCCTGAAGTAGAGTTATACAGTCTTGGTGAATCAGAACCCTTTGTCAAAGGCAGAGAGCAGCTCTACAAAAGATACAATGAAATCTTCGACCAGTCTCCAGAGCTTCATACCGAAATTGTACAGCGTATGGTTATGGGCAACACTGTAATAGATAAAGAAATAATAACAGGAAGAGCAGGAGTCAATACCCAACAATTTATCGCTATCTACGAGATAAAAGAGGGACTCATAGCGACAGCTCATTTTGTCAGGGAGGTGGAGGATAAATAGAATCTCTGCTCAAGGCAGAGATTCTATTCACTATTATTTATCTAGCTCCTTACATTATACCGAAAACCTAAGTACACATTCCTCCCAAATAAAGGTGCCCATACTATAGAAGCATCAAAGAACTCACCAAAGGCATTTTGAGAATCTATAACAGCATCTGTCTGTCTGTAATTGAACAGATTTTCTGTACCGAGATAGATGTCCCACTTGTCACCCCAGCGTTTAGAAATCTGAGCACTGGTAAGAAAATAAGAAGGAGAGTTGACCAGTCTTCTATGTTCTATGGGATTGCTTTGGGTATTGGGTAGCCTTTGTGTTCCACGCCAGTTGACAGTTAGGTCAAAGTGCCAATCATTCTTAGCTTCATATGCTGTATTGATAAAAGCTCGGTGACGCGATACTAGAGGCCTTTGCAATAGTTCACCCTCATAAGTGCTTTTGACGTCGAAGAGTCTATAAGCAAGTCTGACATCCAGATTCGTAATCAGTTCATAATCCAATTTTACTTGAAAACTATTAGAGTATGACTCTCCTTGTAGGTTGTAATAAGAAACTTTGCTAGGATTTTCATAATCTATCACGATTTGGTTTTCGAACTGTGTCCGATAGATATCTGCTGTGATTACCAGCTCTTTTTCTGCGATACGCAGTCCTTGAGTATAGCTTACGCCATAGTTCCATGCGACCTCAGCTTCCAGCCCATAGGGAATGTCATCTGCAGAAGGATTTCTTATTTCTAATGTTCTTCCAGAGGCAAAAGCATTCAGATTTTCTGCAAAAATGCTTGCAGTTCTTTGACCTCTCCCAACCACAAATCTTAATATAGCTTGCTCAGCTAGATTGTATTTAGCATGTAATCTTGGGGTAAAAAATCCACCATAATTATTATGCTTGTCATATCTCAGACCTGGAATAATGGTCCATTTGTCACCTTGTTTCCATGTGTATTCAGCATAGACACCAGGGGTAGACTCTTCTCTTGTAAAGAAGCCAGAAGCTTTATCTACGAGTTCTTCCACCTTGTCTCTTTGGTAGCTCAGACCTGTTCTTATAATGTGTCCATTATTGAAGATATTCTGAAAGATCAGATTAGAATAGATGGTATGCTCATCCGCATTATATCTCTGAAAACCGAATTCCGCTTCCTGATTATGGAAAGCAGTGCTGAGTTGGAGGCCTATGCTCATCTCGGGTCTAGTGGGAAAAATATAGCCTGTTTTGGACCAGAATTCTAAGCGACGTGTCTTAGATTTCATACGCCAGTGTTGCTCGTGATTAGGATCTTCTCCAGAAAAGTGATCATGGAAGCCACCTTCATGATTAAGGTTGGAATATTTCACACCTATTTGTCCTTCTATATTTTTCTTTCTGTGAAACTTCCATCTGTTGCCGATTACAAAATCTCGTTCCAGTGGCATATCTGTAAATCCATCATTGTTTCTGTCATGAACTTGCTCATTACTTTTAGCATGAAGAAGCAATCCTGATGAAATATTTTCTGTAAGATCCCTTCTGTAATTTAAGTTGGCTTCTATTCTGCCGCCATTACTTGCGTAGCCATTGACATGCAATAACTCACCTCTTTCTGGTTTTTTTAGCTCGACGTTTATTTGTCCAGTTATACTTTCAAAACCATTGACGACGGAGCCAGTACCTTTGATCAGTTGTATGCTTTCTATCCATGGACCAGGTGTTGTATTCAGTCCATACATACTATTAAGAGTTCTCACATCGGGTATCAATTCCCTTGTAATTTGTACATAGGGTCCAGCAAGCCCCAGCATTTGTATCTGACTGGTACCAGTTACCGCATCACTAAAGGATACGTCTACGGAAGGATTTGTTTCGAAACTTTCTGACAGATTACAGCAAGCCGCCTTGGTCAGTTCTTCTCTGCTTATATTTTCTACATTTATAGCACTGACAAAAGATATCTCGGTAGATTTCTTTCTGTAGCTGATCTCTACCGTTTCTAGTTGGTGACCATCAGCCATAGTAACGTCTACAAAAGGAGATTTTAGCTCTATGATTTGATCTTCGTAGCCTATAAAGCTGATGCGTATTGCATTGAGCTGATTTTCATTTGTAAGTGCAAAATACCCGTCTTCATCAGTTACTGTACCTGTTGTAGATCCCTCGAAGCTTACATTGGCTCCTATTAGTGGGATCTTCTCTGCGCCATTCATGGCATAGATATGCCCTTCTGCTTTAGTAAAAGGCCCTGAGAAGCCAGCTATAATACTCTCCTCACTTGCAGGATGCTCAAATTCATGTGCATTTGGAGCTCTGTACTTACAGCAAGCATGTAAGTTATCGTAGGCCTCATCAGGTGCTGTAAAGTCTCCATTGTCGTGTCCAGCTTCAGCCAGATAGTATTTAATAGCAGATATGGTTGTGACAGCTTCATCTATCTCTACTTTTAAATTTTTTGAATCTACATCCCAGTGGGCACTAACTGCCTTGCCTTGTTCCGTGGCTATTTTCTGGATTCTATCCTGACACATGCCACAGGTGCCCTCTACTCTAAAATTATATTCTATTATATCTTGAGCTTGCAAATTTGTTGCAAACCAGCTGAGCAGGACGAGACCTGCCATTAATTTATTCATTGTTGAAATTTTGATACTAAAAGATGATAAACTCATACTTATTAGATCAAGCGTGGCGGTTGCCAGATGTACAGATTGAAATTATGAAAGTAAGTGAAGCTAAAAGCAGGCTGTGTCAAGATAATATGATTGGGTTCTTCCAGACTCAGTTCTTTTGATTTGTCCAGAGTAAAAACGACACCACAGCAGAGGCAATCACAATTAGATCCGCAGCACTTCTTGGTATCCTTTTCCTCTTCACCAGAATCGGAGCTTTCATCCTCTAATTCCACTTGACAGCAAGAAGAACTACCTATAAGAGTAGTGATTGCTCCAAAGCCTATACTGCTCTTAAAAATTAATGCCAATAATATGGATACTTTTAAAATCCTCACAAAATCAAAGGTAGGAAGATTATATTATTAACTCAAGGATTATATTTGTCCCCTCTAAGAGGAAACCCCCTTTATTTACTATGTTTTCGAAAGGTATTTTAGAACTAAGTTTTTGTGCAATTATGCTGTTCTTCTCAGGAAGGAACACAGCTCAGCAGGTGAATCAGCTAGATGCACTTAATACTTACGTGGAGTTTCTTAATGAAAGTGTACACGGCCTGACAGTAGCCCATATTTTATTTGTTAATTACAACAAGGATCTGAACAAGTATGTCGATCTGGATAGTCATAAGCTGAATGCTTTTATGACAAATCAGGAAGTGGGCAAATCTATATTCGATAATCCTGATATAAGTACCACAGATAACAATACTTCTGCCCTCAAATTAGCTAGAAGAGTAAAAGAACTCCAGTCATCTGTAGGCGCTAATGACTCCAGAACTTTCAATAACCTGGTGGATGAGATAGTAGCTGTACTTACCAAGATTAATGGCCTAAGATTCGAGATAGAACAATTTATCAACTCTTCTGATCTTAATGAAAAGAAGAACATCTATACCTCTTACGAATTACTGGAAGAAGCTGTTTCTCATTTTGATCATTATAATGCAAAGCACGATCAATTGGTGCAAGCACTCAAGAGAACACTTAATTACAGTGTAAGGCCTATGGGTATCTTGCTAGATGAGCTGCATTCTGCCTCAGTATCTATGATCAAAGATCTGAGAATGGAGAACACCTCTAATTTGGATACCTATGTAGGAAGAATTCTAGGCGTGACCAGCAACATAGAACGACAAGAGGTCAATCTCACCTCAGACCAAAGAGAAAAGCTCAAAGGAATCAAGTCACAAGTGAGAAGCATGACTGCATTTCTTGCCCAACAAATACAAACGTCAACTGTACCAAAAAACTACGAACTCTATGGCAAGAGCTATTACTTGCATAATCATATTCTGCTGAGTTATTTTAATAGCATCAGTCCGGGCTTTGTGTCCAAGATAAATACTCTTAACAGTACCTTGGACGAGAAGAATCTAAATTACGATGACCGACCTATCATCTTCAAAGTGACCTATCCACAGAAGATGCAAGAAATAGAGGAAATAGTAAGACGTCCTGGCACACCTCTGGATGTAGACCTACCTGTAAAACTTAAGATGGAAGTGGAGCTGCTCCCTGAAGAGCCTAAGCAGAATTTTGTTGTTTTGGAATTCTTTGACCCCAATCTCATAGACAGAGATTCTATTTCTGTCAGTTTTAATGATGAATGGATACTGGAAAATTACAAACTACTCGAAGAACCTAAGAAGATAAGATTGGATATAGATCCCCTGAAAGGTAATTCTGTTTTTATCCTTGCAAAGAATGAAGGCATTATTTATCCCAACACTATTGGGTTCCGATACAGATATAATGGCCAAGGCAAACGCGTAGAAGTTGTCAAAAATCTTGCTGCAAATATGGGCTACGAACTCATCCTGACCATAGATGGTCTGGGCGGTTTTTCTGATAAAAAAATAGAGTAAGCTAACTAAGAAGTAGGCGCCAGTTTTTTAATATAGTCTATGGTGTCTTTTAGACTTTCTAGAACTGTAATCTTGTCAGGCCATACGATTCCAGGAGTCATAGTCTGAAATCCAGTAAGCAGCAATTGAGCAGAACCTAAATCCTCTTTTACCTGATCCAGATAATTTTGTAGAGGCATATTTGTGATTTCCTCATTTATGATAGTAAAGACAAAGTCTGGCTTACAGGTTTCTATCGCATACTTGAGGTCTTTATGATTCACATCATTTCCGAGATTAATCGTTTTACATC
>CAYNJK010000160.1:0-7775 GCA_964397575.1 uncultured Saprospiraceae bacterium | reverse complement strand
CTCCCCCAGGGCAGAAATGCAGCAAGGGTAGGTGGTTGAGCGGCTAGGTGTGATTCCTCACTTTTCTTTTTTACCTTCGCCGCAAACTCAACTCATATGCGATTTTTTATTGATACTGCTGATTTGGATCAAATCCAAGAAGCTAAAGACCTCGGTATTCTCGACGGTGTTACCACCAATCCTTCTCTAATGGCCAAGTCTGGTATTACCGGTGCCAAGAACATAGAAGAACATTACAAGAAAATATGTTCTCTAGTAGATGGAGATGTTAGTGCAGAAGTAATAGCCACTGACGTTAAAGGTATAATCAGCGAAGGGGAATATCTCGCAACTCTAGCTCCTAACATTGTGGTCAAAGTCCCTATGATCAAGGATGGTATAAAAGCAATCACCCATTTTTCTAGCAAAGGCATAAGAACAAATTGTACTCTTGTCTTTTCCCCAGGACAAGCTATTCTTGCTGCCAAAGCAGGGGCCTCTTATATTTCGCCTTTTGTTGGTAGAGTGGATGATATTAACTGGGATGGGATAGGACTTATAGAAGAAATAGCGGAAATCTATGCTGTACAGATGTATGAAACAGAAATACTAGCAGCATCCATAAGAAATGCAAGACATATTGTTCTTTCTGCTAAAGCGGGCGCAGATATTGCTACCTGTCCTCTGCATACCATACTTGGTTTGCTTAAGCATCCTCTTACTGATATTGGTTTAGAGAAATTTTTAGCTGATTATAGAAAGGGGAATCCGGCGTAAAGGTAAGCCAACTAAAATGCCTCTGCTAACTCTTTGACTGCAGACATCTTAATTGCTTTTATGAAAACCACAGTTAGGCTTAGCTATAAGAAAATCTGAACTAAACAAACCTTACAAGTAGTCAGAAATAATTCCGATCGATTTCTCTATCAGTGATTCTACAGTTACGCTTGGTTTTGAGGAAAACTCCTGAGTAACTCTATTAGCCAGAATTGCATTTAGAGAAATAGCCTTGTGACCTAGCAAGGCCGCCATGCCGTAGATGCCAGCCGTCTCCATCTCTAGATTGGTGGGAGTAAGACCTTGATAAGAAACTTGTTCTACCAGCTGATCGAAATTAAAATTATGTCTAAGTCTGAGGTTTCTTGATTGTGGGCCATAAAAGCCATTAGCAGTAATAGTTAAGCCAGGAGATGAAAACTCTGAAAACTTAGCAATTAGAGCTGCATCACCATCTACTGCATAAAAGTTAAGTGGGGTAGAGATCTGTGCTTCTAATTGCTTATTTCTGACCTTGTCAGAATCGTAAAAATTAAGCAGCCCGTCAAAACCGATAGCATGCTGCGACGCAATAAAACTATCCAAGGGGATATCCCTAGATATTGCACCTGAGGTGCCTATTCTTATAAAAGTCAGCTGACGGTGCTGCTCGTTAACTATTCTAGTCTCAAAATCAATATTAGCCAAGGCATCTAACTCGTTAAATACGATATCGATATTGTCAGTCCCTATACCAGTAGAGATGATTGTAAGCGCTTTACCAGCCAACTCTCCAGTTACAGTTCTGAATTCTCTTTTTGATTTATCCAGATGTATTTTATCTAGATGTGCAGCGACCATTGAGACTCTTTCAGGATCTCCAACGGTAATTATTGTATCAGCAATTTCATCTGGTTTTAGATTTAGATGATAGATGCTTTTATCTGGGTTTATAATTAATTCTGATGGTGGAATAAACATATCTTCGTGCCTCTAATTTTTATAAAGCAAAGTACATAAATATCGTATCATGACAGCGTACATTTTACCAGCTTGCTCCACATGCCAGCGTATTCTCAAAGAAGTCAACTGGAATGGTGACATACATGATATAAAATCTGATGGTATTCCTACTGAAGTATTGGAGAGATTGGCCAAAGATCATGGTAGTTATGAAAGTCTTTTCAGTCGACGAGCTATGAAATACAAAAGTATGGGACTTAAGGACAAGGAACTATCAGAAGATGATTACAAGAAGCTTATACTACAGGAGTACACATTTTTAAAGAGACCCGCCTTTATAATTGGCGAAAAGAGTTTTGTCGGTAACAGTAAGAAAGTGGTTGCTGCACTTAAAGAACACCTCACAGAACAATAGTAATGACTGACAAGCATACGATTAAAGAGGCGCTGATGTTATTACAGGATAGCATTTGTTCTGGGCTAGAGCAGCTAGATGGCCAAGGTGTTTTTCATGAAGACAAGTGGGAAAGACCAGGTGGTGGAGGCGGTAGAACAAGGATAATCACTGGGCGACATATAGAGAAGGGTGGTGTGAACTTCTCAGCTGTATCTGGGCAGATGCCTGAGAAAATATATTCAGCACTTGGAATAGGACCTAATGAATTTTTTGCCACTGGCGTCTCTATAGTACTTCATCCTAAGAATCCGCATGTTCCCATTATCCATATGAATGTAAGATTCTTTGAGACGGATAATGGTCTCTGGTGGTATGGAGGTGGCATAGATTTGACACCTCACTTTGTAGATACAGCGTTGGCTAGATCTTTTCATAATCGATTAAAGGAAACTTGTGATAGACACAATGAGCAATACTATCCTGAATATAAGAAGTGGGCCGATGACTATTTTTATGTAAGACACAGACAGGAAACAAGAGGCGTAGGAGGTATCTTTTTTGATAGACTGAATGCAGATAAAACAAACAGAACTGATGGTCTAGCATTTATTATGGATGTCGGCAACAGTTTTTTACCTATTTACACAGAGCAGTTTGAGTCAAACTACGATAAAAGTGTTACCGACAGAGAAAAGGAATGGCAGCTCCATCGGCGAGGAAGATATGTAGAGTTTAATTTGGTTTGGGATAGAGGTACAAAGTTTGGACTAGATACGAATGGTAATATAGAATCCATACTCATGAGCATGCCACCAACTACAAAATGGACTTATAGATATCCATATAACTCTAGGGAACAAGCCACTTTAGAATTACTTAAGAAAGATGTGGATTGGGTCAATTACAAAGTAACGTAATCAGAGAAGTTGTCACCATATTACTCTCGTTACCGGAATCGTCTATCATCTGAATATCAAGACTAAGATTATTGGTAGGAAACTCTTCAGGTGCTAAGCAGGGCGGTGTTCCATCTGGAAATCTACAGCAAGTTGTAAATAACTTTAGTGTCATTCTGCCTTCAATACCTGTCATGGATCCAGCTATATCAAGCGGAGGAATCCTAAAACGATCATACAATTCACCAGTTCTGTTATCGGTAATTCTGACATTTTCGAAAACACCATCTGCACCAGTACCTAAATCGCCATCTCCATCTCTGAAACTAATGGTTAAAAAAATTGAATCCGAGAATAGATTATCCTGGTTTAATGAGTCCTTGGATAAGCCCAAGAATTCGATAGAAGGTGTTTCACTAAAGCCTGGAGATACCGTACAAGAATAATAGACGAGTAAAAGGAAAAAACTGAAAATTGATATAACTGATCTCAAGCTACTTACATTTATGTTTCAGAATGATTGAATTGACAATTTACCAACAAATATTAAATCTTTTTGATAATGATAACGAAGATTCTTTCAATAGTGTCGCTATGGAAGTGTTCAAGTATCAGTCACTAAGCAATACACTATACAAACAGTATCTGGACCTGATTAATTGTAGACCTGATAGTATAAGCCACTATAGAGATATTCCCTTATTGCCTATATCCTTGTTTAAAAAGGAGGTCATTAAGTCAGGGAATTGGAATACAGAAAAAGTCTTTAAGAGTTCAGGAACCATGCAAGATGGATTGAGGTCTCAGCATCATGTTAAGTCTATTGACTGGTATAATCAGCTATGTAAACAAACTTTTATCAAAGCTGGTTTTGGATTAGACAATCATGAAATACTTGGTCTGTTACCTTCATACATAGAAAATGGAGACTCATCTTTAGTCCACATGGTATCTTGTTTTCAGACAGCAGCTAAAACTAAACAACCAGCTAATTACCTATATAATTTTGAAGAATTACATGAAAGAATCACAGCTACTCTCACAGACAGTTCTAAAAGGATAACTCTTATAGGTGTTACCTTTGCTTTGCTTGATTTTGCAGAGACAGTAAGAATAGACAATGAAAGATTAGAAGTCATCTTTACTGGTGGAATGAAGAATAGAAAACAAGAATTACAACACAAGCAAGTTTGTACCGCACTTCGTAAAGCATTTCCTAAATCCACTATAAGATCTGAATACGGTATGACTGAGCTATTGTCTCAAGCCTACTCTCAGGACGAGTCTATTTATAAAGCCAGTTCCACCATGAGGATAGTTACTAAACAATTACAAGATCCTTTTACAAACTTAAATCATGGTAAGACAGGTATCCTCGGTATTGTAGACTTGGCAAATGTAGACAGCTGCTCTTTTATACTTTCACAGGATCTTAGTATCCAGCATAAGTCTACTGCCTTTGAAGTTGTAGGACGTATGGATGATAGCGATGTAAGGGGTTGTAATTTATTGTACCAGAAGGATTATTTCTGATAATTTATAATCCCTTCATATAGCCACTTTGCCAATGCTTCTCTATTATCATTGACAAGTAATCTTTTATGGTCATTTGGGTTTCTGATATTGGCAAGTTCTACGTAGGCAGCTGTAGGTAAAGTATTGTTGAGCATAAAAAGACCTCTAGCTCTTACAAATCCTTTATAGCCTCTATTCTTTTGGTAAAAAGCATATTTCTCTTTGAATGTTTGCTGAAGTGACTTTGCTAGATTCTTGCTGTTCTTAGAGCTCTTGTGATGATAAAAGAAAACATCTTGGCTCTTGTCTTTAGTGTTACTATCTATATGTACCATCAGAGCTACTTGCTCCTTAACACCTTGCTTTTTGTATTTCTTATATAGAGTATTAATAGCTGTTGCTCGCTGATTCAACCTGCTTTTTTGATTAATAGGAATCCTTGCACCCATACAGAATTCATCTTTATCACAATCCAGGTAAGGTTGGTCTCTTATACCATCATTTTTATCTTGAATAATCATATGTACAGTAGCACCATGGCTTATAAGTTCTCTAGATAACCTTAGACATACATCATACGCGTATTCATCCTCACATAAAGTATGATCACAGTTACACATGGCCCCTGGATCAGGACCTCCATGTCCACTTACGATATAGTAAACTTTACCTTTGAGAGACTGATCTTCTATAGTAACAGAACTATAATCCTTGCCTAGGTAGTCTACAATAACTTTTTTAGTGTTTTTTTCTGGAAGCGCAACAGCTTCAGGCACTTCTTCATCTTGATTAACGGTAGACACAACTAAATTCGATTCTAGTTCACAATTCAGTTCATGATAGGGTACCCAAAGAATGTGACTTTTAGAATAACGGGTCTTTCTTAGATTGTCCTCCAAGATTCTTTCGTTATACGCTTTGATTCTAACAGCCTGTTCCCAGTTCTGTATTCCTAAAGTCGTTCTGATACTGTTGCCATTATACTTGTAGATAAGTATCGGTAATTTATATTCTTTTCCAACTATGAGTTGATCTGAGAGGTCTAGGTTATTCAGCTCTAGGAATTGTTCCCTGTTGCACTTATGGTCATTAAGATGATACCGTCTAAGAACAGAAAATATACCATCACCATTCTTGGCTTTTGTAGAATGATAATAGGTTTCGAATGCATTCATATCGGTGAATGCCAATAGGGATATGAAAATGAGTATAGACTTCATTATAAGGTTTTGGGTTATCGGCTTTTAGAATAACTTAATAAAGTTAGGTATATCTCACAATAAAGTCAAAATGAATGACTTATATATAACACAAATATTTAATATGAGTAACTTATTATAACTATATTTTCCTAGCAAATAGGTAGTTTTCTAAATAAGAGAAGTACCTTTGAAACCAATTTGTTAGCTAGAATAGTCTATATCATTCACAAAGATTTACTTTCAGATGCCAGAGAGCAATTCAGCTTTCTATCTGCAATTCTCTACCTAGTTACTATTACATGGGTTGTTTTTAAAGTATTTGGGGATTTGTCAGGACCTACTAGAATAGGTATCTATTGGATTTTATTGACGTTTACAGCAGTAAACATAGTTACGGGTAGTTTTGGCTCTGTTAGTTCGAGGCGAAAGCTTACCCATTATCAATTTTATGATCCATTTGAAGTCCTCTCAGCTAAACTTATTTTGAATTTTGTAAAAGTGATGTTTGCTGGACTTTTTCTGCTGCTCTTACTGAAAGTATTTACAGAGCACCAGCTGCAGGACCCATTGCTTTTTGGCAAGACCTTATTACTTACAGCCTTGGGGATAGTAGCAGCACTGACTTTAGTTTCTAGTATGACAGTCTATGCCAGCAACCAAAATTCTTTGCTTACTATCTTAGCTATTCCACTCTTACTTCCTGTTTTACTCATTGGTATGAAAGTATCGTTGGTATCGGAAAGGATGTTTTTCGATTCAGCAGTGAACAGTAATTTATTGATGTTGTTTGGACTTGATATAGTAATGATTGTTCTTGGACTTATTTTGATTACAATAACTTGGAAAGCTTAATGAAAAATCATTGGTGGAAAATTCTGGGAGTGCTTCTAATGATCTATGTTCTAGTAGCAGGATTCCTTGTTCCTTTAAAACCTGGAATCTACAGCTTTAGTCCGTCCAAACTTATGCCTGGTGCAGGAGCTGTTAAGAATACAGTCGTAATCAATACTTACAATACGCAGCTACTTTCTGCTACTGATACAAAGGTCTGGCTCAAACTACCCAATGATCAACTCATAGAAGCCACAAAGCTCAAGATATCAAGTGAAAATCAGGTTGCTGCAACTTTTGATATTCAGGCAGCACTAAAGGACTACAATGAGACAGAGGATGCATTGACTTTAATCGTGGAAAACGAACTGGATGGCTATGCTCTTTATCCAGGAGGCATAAGAATAGAAAGTAGTGGTCCGCTTACTGGTGTTAATAATTATCAAGAGCTCTCGGTAATTAGAGAAGTCGACAGCTTTAAGTTTCCTTGGCGACCTATCATTCATGAGACTGTAAGAAATACATTTTTTCATGTTGCTATCTGGATGGCCATGTTCTTATTGCTCATTATCTCTTGTTACCACAGTTTTAGATATTTAAAGACTAAAGACCTAAAGTCTGACTACTGGTCAGCCTCGTTAACTTCAGTTTCATTAGTGTTTGGTATTGCAGGAATACTTACAGGCTCGATGTGGGCAAAGTATACCTGGGGTACTTTCTGGACTCCAGACATAAAACTCAATATGAGTGCCACAGCCTTGTTAGTCTATTTTGCTTATTGGTTTCTGAGAGCATCTATAAAAGATGTAGACACCAAAGCTAGACTGAGCGCTGTCTATAATATTTTCGGGTTTGTATGCCTTATGTTTCTAGTTATGGTCGTTCCTAGAATGTCAGGCAGTGATAGTCTTCATCCAGGAAACGGAGGCAATCCAGCTTTTGGAGGCGAAGATTTGGACAATACATTGAGAGTTGTTTTCTATCCAGCTATTATAGGGTATACTCTTATTGGCTATTGGATGGCGCAGTTAAACTATAGATACTTAAATCTTAAGTCAGAACTAGATTTCAAATAAAAACATATAATACTTAATTATAATCTAAAATATTCCGAGTTTAGCCTAGTATTATGAAACCAAAATATTTATTCACCGTCCTCTTGATTCTTGGTTCACTTACACTATCAGCGAGTAGTGGTGTAGATGATTTCTTTAGAAGCACAGGTAAGATAAATAC
>CAYNJK010000159.1:0-7780 GCA_964397575.1 uncultured Saprospiraceae bacterium | reverse complement strand
CCTTTCCTGTCCACTTCTTGCCAGTTAGCTCAGATGTTAATTCTACTTTTTGACCGGTTTTCACATATTGCAATTGTGATTCTGCTAGAGGCGCTTCTAGCTCATAATATCCTGAGCTCGTCAATGTTCCTAATTGTTGTCCGGGGCTAATCAAGCTACCTTCAAATACATTTGCTGCTGTTACAATACCAGAAAAAGGAGCATAAATCTGATAGTCGGATAACCTTGCTTCGCTACTCTTAATGCTATAATAGGTGTTGTATATGTTCTTGGATGCTACAAAATATTTTTCTTGTTCATTAGTTATCGTTGGTAAGGCCTTTACCGAAGACTCCACATTAAATGCATCCAAGTAGTTTTTCCAATTTTGAAATGCCTGTGGGTAGTCGAGTTTGAGGTCAGGCATTATCTGGGTAATCTGATTGAGCAGATTGCTGCGGAGTGCATAGAGATTATAACGAGCTTCTCTTTGATCTATGTCAAACAGTAATTCTCCTTTCTCATAATAGGTTCCTTTTTTAAAAGCCTTTCCAGAACTGGCTAATTGACCTGTAACTTTGGAAGCTAAGTTTACAGTTTTATAGGAATTGAGTCTGCCATCAATAATTATATTATTATCTGCATTTTCACTAGAAAATTGACTCACTTCTACCTCCCTAATCTCTTTGGCATTGGCAAAGTTTTTTTTGACTGGTTCCTTTTTAGAACCTAAAACTTTAAATGCTATCATCCCTAAAGTGAGAATTAGAATGGTCAAGATTGTAGATATGACCAGTTTCCTTTTGTTCATAATGTCTGATTAGAGTTATGGATACAAAATTAGGATGATATTTGATTTGAATGGCACGGTAATCTGTGGTTTTAATGACCTCTTGCAGAGTTTTTTCAAATAATCAGCAGAGATTTCAAGAGACCCTCAATTCAATGCCACAAAGCAATGGTCTCCAGTCCTATTGTCGAAGTTTTAAATACCAACTTGTTGTATGGCGGGTTATTCCCAGAATGGAAAAGCTGCTTCGGTCTAAATGTGGAAAATTGTAGGAGAGCCCATGGTAAAATGTATAGAGAGCTGTAAGGAAGAAGTCAATCTACGATTGGTCAATCGAAGATTGAAAAGCGCCCCCAAGTCGACGAAAACTTGAGGGCAATGCCTTATTCAAAGAGTAGCCCGTACGGGATTCGAACCCGTGCTACCAGGATGAAAACCTGGCGTCCTAACCCCTAGACGAACGGGCCATATATATTTTATCGCTATTCTTCAAAAGCGAGTGCAAATATATAAATTTTGGAATTTGCTGTAAACAAAAAGCAAATTCTATACCTATTTATTTTTTACGAATTGAGAAGTCAGTATTTCTCCATTTTTTCTTACAAACATGAGCATATAACTGTCTGAACCTAAGTCAGATACATCAATATTCTGCTCGTATACAGATTTTCTAATCAGTTTACCATCCTTAGAATAAATTTTCACCTGGGCAATATCCTCTATTTCAGTCTCGACATTGATATAGTTGGCTGTAGGATTAGGGAAGATCTTAATTCGCTGAATATCAACCAATTCAGTATCAGTGGTACTAGAAAACCCAGCGTCAAAAACTCTAAAAGCGTCTAATCCAGCCTCTACCCAATGCCCATTATTACCGGTCTCATCGGTGTCTTTAGCAGTAAATGCTATAATTATTTGAGAGTCGGTATCGAGACCCAATTCATTTACATCTACCTGTATAGGTTCAGTCCAAGTGCCTGTACTCTCATGGATAGTCATGAATGAGACCAAATTTGTACCATCTGATATACTTATCATAAGGCTATCATTTTCAGGTCCGTTAGTAAAAGGAGACATGGGATTGAAAAAGCAACAATTGAAAAAGTAAGCCTGGAATTCTATTACAGGTTGTTCTAGATCTGATAACTGCATAGGAGGTGATCTTAGGATATTTACATCATCCACGTCATCTGTTCCAGCTTGCTGACCAGCATTACCGGTTATATAAGCTTCCTCACCTAAATCGCCGTCCACATCTTGACCTATATTAGCAACTTCACCAGCTCCTATAGTTTCTATTGGCACTTCTCTTACCCAAACTCCGACTTCGGTATCTCCATCTACAATCCAGCCTTGGTCTACGACAAAATCATCTTCATAACCTCTTCGCATTTCTACGTCCATAGGCTCCGCAGAAGCGACAAAAGTTCTTTGCTCTTGCAGATAGCCCCAAGCTCCTAGAATTAGATTTTGTTCTTCAGCATTAGCACAGTACGAAAAGTTACCATCGAAATCTGTTTCTATCTCATAATCATCTTCTTCAGTCATAACTCTTACAGCTGCATTGGCGATGCCTTCACCGGTACCTTCACTGACCAATCTTCCACTAACGACAACAGGTCTTTTCTGCATCTGTATGTCATGAATGACTAATTCTCCATTTATAAGCTCTACTTCTGTTTCTAGGGTTATGTACTGATTGTTAGACAATCTCAGTGTATAGGTTCCACCGTCAGAAAGCCCAAATTGGTATAGCCCATTAGCTTGGGAAAGGTCATTTGCTATGTTTCCACCTAGTACTTCTACCTCTACATTATTAATAGGACTGCCGTCAGCAGCATCTGTTATAGTTCCTTCCAAAAAGGCCGCTCTTACATACTCAGGTCTAAGCACGAAAAAACCAGTTCCTCTGTCATTAGCCAGAATGAGTCCAGACGGCAACCAAGGATAAGCACCCCAGCATCCATTTGTACCTCCATCTCGTCCTGGATGTGTATCATAAGAACCCACTTTTACCATATTTTCAGGTCTAGATACATCTGTAATAACGATACCATCTGTATACCAAGAAGTAACCAGGTAGTCATCTATATAATGGGTATTGTGAGGAACAACACCATTTCCTGCTGTTTCGCTAGGCTGAAATGAATCTAATCTTCTGATATTAGAAAAGTCAGAAATGTCATAAGAATCGACATAAGCATTGCCTCTCTCATCTGTCGTAAAGGCATAGTTACCATCATCAGAAATCCATATGTTATGCGTAAAGTTAAATGAAGTAGCTGTATTGCCTAAAAGCGAGATTTCCTGCTTATTACTGACATCAAAAATCCGCATCTCTCCAGCAAAGATTTCCGAACTGTACATGATATTGTCTCTAGCAAAGATGTCATGAGAATAAGAATCTTGAGTACCATTTCCGTGAGCTGCAATAACAGGAGGATTCCATTTGTCCTGATTGAGATCAAAAATCACAGCCTTGTTTGCAACACCGCTACAACCAGCCAAATAAGCAAAGCCCAATTCATCTATGAAAATATTATGACAGGCACCCAAAATTTCCTGATCACCAGTAGATACAGGGTACTGAGGGTTTAGATATTGAAATCTAACAGAATCAGTTGCTGCTTCGCTCATATCTATAACTAATAGACCATCATTTTGGCCATCCGTAGACACATATACATGATCATCCCAACTTTTCATATCTCTCCATGGTGCAACTGATGTCGAATCAGCTGCGAGATGTGCTCCCGGGATTGTTATGATTTCCCTTGGAGTAGAAGGATCACTGAGATTATAAATTCGTGTATTGGTTATGGTTCCTATAATGGCGTATTCAGTTCCATCTTCGGCTACAAAACCCCAGACATCATTACCTCCTTCTGGGTATTCTACCTGTGCGACTAGTTCTATATTAAAATCATCTTGGGCATGGATTACTAGGCTCAATGTCATTATGAGCAGCGAATAGATATATTTCATTTAATATTTTATTTTCGAATGTGAGGTCAAAACTATATAAAGTAATAATTCTTAGTTAGGTAATTGCTAAGGTAATTGGGGACAAATCTACTTCCTTTCTATTAACATTGTTGTTAATCTAGATATACAGATCTTGTTATCATCTGTGTCCTTAATTTCGATGTTCCATATATGTAGTCTTTTACCCAGTTTTATGGGAGAAACTTTACCATATACATAACCATCTTTTGCAGATTTCAAGTGATTAGCGTTAATTTCCACACCAACAACAGCTTTTTCAAATGGATCTTTCTGAACAACTACTGAGGCAACAGAGCCTAGCGTTTCGGCAAGAGATACAGATGCCCCTCCATGTAACAACCCCATAGGTTGTATCGTCCTGTGGTCTACAGGCATTCTTGCAATAAGATAGTCGGCTCCAATCTCAGTAAACTCTATTCCAAGATGCGAAACTAAAGTATTAATGCCACTGCTGTTTAGTGACTTTATGTTTGGATTGCTCTTCCAAATCATATATTTGTATTAAGAAAATTTATAATGTAAACTTATGAAAATATATCATAATCCTCGCTGTATGAAAAGCAGAGAAACATTAAAGTTGATAACTGATAAAGGATTGGAACCAGAGATTATCCTATACATGGAAAACCCACTTAAAACCAATGAACTCAAAAACCTACTAAAGAAATTAAGCATAACAGCAAGTGAATTGATACGTACCTCAGAAAAGATCTATAAAGAAGAATACAAGGGTAAGAAAATGACCGAAGCCCAATGGGTAAAGGCCATGATTACCCATCCCAAGTTAATGCAAAGACCGATCGTAGTTAGTGGAGACAGAGCAGTTTTGGGCAGACCCCCTGAAAATGTATTGGAGTTATGCTAGCTCTTCATTTAGATACGCAAGAATAGCTGACAGTTCAGTAGGATGGAAATATTTTGCATCCAACTGATTCCTATTCCATGTCATCTGTCTTTTAGCATATCGTCTGCTGTTCTTTTGGATTTCAGAGCTTGCTTCGTCTAGACTGTATTTTCCATCCAGATATCTGAATATTTCTGTATATCCAACAGTCTGCAGCGCTTGAATCGATTGAAATTGTACCAGTTGCCCTACTTCATCCACCAGCCCTCGGTCTATCATCTGGATTACTCTCTTATTTATCCTATTGTACAATTGTACTCTATCCATATCCAGTACAAGGTATATCGGTCTGAAAGCCCTATTGGCTTTGTTCTTCTGTAAGAAGCTGCTGAAGGGCTGCCCTGTTTGTCTTATCACACTTAGAGCTCTTATAACTCGCCTGGGATTATCTATGCTGATGTTATGATAATAGCTGCTATCTTTTTCCAGCAGTTCTTTCTGGAGTCTTTCTATGCCTCTAGATTCTAGCTCTTCATTCAGTTCATTTACAATGGTGTCAGGCACTTTAGGAATCTCATCGAGACCTTCACATACGGCCTTTATATATAATCCAGTGCCGCCGCACAAAATTGCCGGTCCAGTTTTATTTGCCCTTGCTTCTAGGAGTTCTAGAGCCTCTTGCATGAATGTTCCAGCAGAGTAGTTTTGGTGTATGGAAATATGGTCTACTAGTTCCATCTTCCCAGCAAGGATCTCTTGTTTTGATGGTTTTGCTGTACCTATTGACAGCTCCTTATATACTTGTCTACTGTCAGCAGAGATAATATATCCATCCAGTTCTTTGACTAGGCTCAAGGCAATATCTGTCTTACCGATAGCAGTCGGACCGGTAAGTACTATAATTTTATCCTGTACAGGACTCGTCATCATAATATGAATGAGTATATTTCATTTTGATAATGTAACAGCTCTAAACTAAATAGTTATGTTGAGAAATATAATATTACTCTTATGTTGCTTTGGCTTTATCCAATGTAATATTGGACCCACTCCAGACAAAAGCGCAACAGTTAAGAGCAAAGCAAACTCTTCTCAAGAAAAAGTAGCTGAATATGCAATGGTCATTCATGGAGGTGCAGGCACAATCCTAAAGAAAAATATGACTGCTGAGAAGGAAGCCGCCTACAAAGAGACGATGGAACAGGCTTTATCCATTGGCGAAACAATACTGAAGGATGGTGGAACTAGCTTGGATGCTGTCGTCAATACAATTATGCATTTAGAAAACTCTCCACTCTTTAATGCTGGTAAAGGAGCAGTGTTTACTAATTCTGGTACTAACGAATTAGATGCGTCTATAATGTTGGGTAAGGATAAAAGTGCTGGCGCGGTAGGTGGTGTAACAAAGATCAAAAACCCCATCACTGCTGCTAGAGCAGTAATGGAAAAATCAGAACATGTAATGATGGTAGGAAAGGGCGCTGAAGCATTTGCTGTAAATCAAGGAATAGAAACTATAGATCCAGCATATTTCAAAACCGAAGGCAGATGGAATTCGCTGCAGAGAATACTGGAAAATGAGAAAGCGACTGGATTCGATTACAATTCAACCCCAGATTACAAATATGGTACTGTAGGCGCAGTTGCTCTAGATAAAGCAGGTAATATAGTTGCCGGAACGTCTACAGGGGGGATGACCAATAAAAGATACAATCGGATAGGGGATAGCCCTATCATAGGGGCAGGTACCTATGCAGACAATGCTACCTGTGGTGTCTCTTGTACAGGACATGGGGAGTACTTTATCAGATATGCTGTTGCCCATGATGTGGCTGCTATGATGGAGTATGGAGAAACTTCTTTAGATATAGCGGCAACAGAAATAATCAATAACAAACTCAAAAAAGCTGGTGGGTCAGGTGGACTTATTGCCTTAGATAAGTATGGAAACATCTCTATGCCTTTCAATACTGCCGGCATGTACAGAGGCTATGTAACCGACAAGAAAAGATATATAGGAATCTACAAGGAATGATATGCGTTTCATAGTTGAACTTTGTGCTCTACAATTCGAATCTTCCATTAAATTAAAATAGATTTGTAAATCATTGATTTATAGAGAAAAGTGTATGGAAACTATCAAAAAATATTGGATACATATTGCTGCAATAGCAATCTTTTTATTTTCTACAGTGGTTATGTTTTTTCCTGCCTTCCAAGGACAAAGATTGGAGGCAGGTGATTTTACTCAATGGTGGGGTATGTCACAGGAATCACGAGAATTCACAGAAAAAACAGGGGAGAACACTTTGTGGACAGGAAGTATGTTTTCCGGAATGCCTAACTACTATATCGACTTTCAGCAGTCTAAAGATCCTATAGACTATATAGCAAAAGTTTTGAGAGCGGGTTTTGACAGTGAAGTAGGAAAATTTCTGTCGGGTTTACTGGCTTTTTACTTCTTACTCATTTTGCTCAAGGTCAATCCTTGGTTATCTATAATAGGATCTCTGGTCTTTGTCTATTCCACCAACAATCTTGTTTTGCTCAATGCCGGTCACTTTACCAAGATATCGACGATTATGACTGCGCCATATATAGTGGCAGGGGTATTGCTCGCCTACAGACGTAATATGTTTCTAGGTGCTCTAATTTTCCTCTTAGGAATGTCGCTAAATCTAAAAGCCAATCATCCCCAAATGACCTATTACTTAGGATTGGTCATGGGCATATTCGTTATCACTGAGGTTATAGCTGCCGTAAGAGAAAAGAAAGTTACACAGTTTATGAAAGTATCTGGCCTACTGGCTTTAGCTGGTCTCATTGCCATCGGTACTACGCTTAATAGAACTTTACCGATCTTAGAATATTCCAAGGACACCATGAGAGGTGCGCCCATACTCAAGAATAGTAAGTCTAGTGATTCTAGTAGTAAAGTAGATGGCTTAGCGTGGGACTACGCCATGGTGTGGAGCAATGGGTCTAAGGATCTTCTTTCTAGTTGGATTCCTCTTGCAGTAGGTGGCAGCACTGGGGAAAAAATGTCCACGGATTCTAACTTTGCCAAGGAACTGAGAAGAAATAATTATCCCACAAGAGCAAATCTGCAAGGCCCGCTCTACTGGGGTAGTCTACCAAGCACCAGTGGTCCGATATACTTT
>CAYNJK010000158.1:0-7847 GCA_964397575.1 uncultured Saprospiraceae bacterium | reverse complement strand
GCAGAGAAAGGCTATGCCCCAGAAGTCTATGTCAAAAGCAGAATCTCTCTCAATGCACGACGAAGCCAGCGATTTACCGATGAAACATATGATTTGTATAGTGAAGGAAATCCTATGCGAGATGGCTTTATAATACCTTTGGGCACAGAATGAGTTTGCACAACTTTGTCATATTATTCGTTTTTACTTGTGCTGGACACTTGCTTATTGCACAGCATCAAGTGGTCACCTTATCTGGTGTTGTAACAAACCAAGACAGCAGTCCGCTAAGTGAAGTTATCATACAAGTACCTGCAGAAGACCTACTTACTTACACGGATGCCCGAGGCAACTTTGAGCTCAATCTTATACAAGGAAAAACCTATGAGGTGCTCTTTAAAGCCATTAATTCTGAATTAAAATCTGAACGCTATACCTTGAAGTCTGACAGCTCTGTAGTCGTTACCTTAATTACTACAAGCCTAGAACTGCCTACGGTGACTATAGGCTCTGGTGCAGATGCTTTTGGGATAAGACAGCTGCAAGCAGTAGAAGGTGGTGGCCTGTATGTCGGTAAGAAAACGGAAGTCATCAACATCGACAGACTCGTCGGCAATAAGGCAGGCAACAATGCCCGTCAGGCCTTTGCCAAAGTACCCAGTCTCAATATATGGGAAAGTGACAATGCAGGACTACAGTTAGATATAGGCGGTAGAGGCCTCAGTCCTAATCGCTCGGCCAATTTCAATACTCGTCAGAATGGTTACGATATGAGTGCCGATGCACTTGGCTATCCAGAGAGTTATTATAATCCACCACTGCAGGCCGTGCAACAGATAGAGGTCGTCCGTGGAGCTGGAGCGCTTCAGTATGGAAGTCAGTTTGGGGGCTTGATAAATTTCAAACTAAAGAAAGGCAACACCACCAAGAAGGTCAATTTCGAATCATATAACACCTACGGCGCCAACCAATTTGTAAATACCTTCAACAGTCTACATGGTCAAATAAAAAAATTCAACTACTACAGTTACTTCCAATATAAGCAAGGCAATGGCTGGCGTCCAAATTCTGCTTTCGATCAGATAGGTGCTTACTTCAGTGGAGAGTATGCTTTTTCAGAAAAGCTAAAGATCGGGCTAGACTTTACACATATGTACTATCTCAGTCAGCAGGCTGGTGGACTTACAGATGAAGTATTCTTGTCAGCACCACGCAGCTCAAATCGTGAACGTAATTGGTTTCAGGTTAATTGGAATTTAGCGGCTATACACTTAGAGTATCAGCCAGGAGAAAATATAAAAATATACAACCGCCTTTTTGGACTTGCAGCGCGACGGACTTCTTTAGGCTTACTGGAAACACCAGACTTGCCGGACCCTTTGTCCAATAGAGATTTGCTCGATGGTCTATTTAGAAATATAGGTAATGAGACCAGACTTGCTATTTCATATAAAAGCCCAACAGAGGTAGACAATACGCTACTGATAGGTGCACGTCTGTATAGAGGGAATACCAATTTTAGTCAGCAGTTTGGTCCGGATGGGGTAGAGGCCAATTTTACTAGCATAGATACAGCCTTTCTGGATAGACGGAAATCAGATTTTGATTTTCCGAATACCAACTTTGCATTTTTTGCAGAGAATGTTTTTCATGTGCATCCTAAGTTGAGTTTGGTGCCTGGAGTCAGATTAGAATATATAGGTACAGAAGTCGATGGTGTTTTTACAAATACAATTAGGACCAATGCCCTTGGTGATTTTATAGAGGAAGATATTTCCGAAATTTCAGAATCAGACAGAACGATTTTTCTCTATGGACTGGGTACCTCTTATAAATATAATGCGAACTATGAGTTGTATGGCAATGCCACTGCCAACTATCGAGCGATCAATTTTACCGATGTACAGATTCAGACCAACATTCAGGTGGTAGACCCTGATATCAGAGATGAAAGTGGATTTAGTTTTGACTTGGGCTTACGTAAAAGAAACTTCTCGCCATTCTTTATAGAAGGTGGATTGTTCTACACGATTTATGATAACCGAATAGGAGAAGTCATAGACGATGGCCTGAGAGTAAGAACCAATATAGGATCGGCGAGGATATTTGGTGCAGAGTTGTTTTTTGAGTTAGATATTCTGGCTGCTCTAAAAAGGGAAAGCCAACATAAATTCAGTTGGTACATAAATGGTTCAGTAAATAGAGGGACCTACACTGAAATTAATAGCAGAGCGCTGGTAGGGGTGAGAACAGGAAATAGACTTGAAGACCTGCCTGAGTATAATATTAAGACGGGACTCAGTTATGGAGTCGGAAATTTTTCATCCTCTATCCAGTCTACTTGGGTCGGTCAGCAATTCTCTGATGCAGCCAATACTGAGACGACCTTCAGAGGTGTATTTGGTGTGGTGCCAGCATATCATGTGATGGACCTGTCTATGCAGTATGATTTGTCGGAGGCAATTAAGTTTTCCTTCAGTATGAATAATGTGCTGAACAGCTCGTATTTCACTAGAAGGGCAGTTGCCTATCCTGGACCGGGGATTATTCCAGCTTTGGGGAGGATATGGAGTATGACCGTAAGTATGAAGGTGTAGTATAATATGTGGTTTTCTCTAAACTGATAGAAGCTTTCAAGCTCTCAATAAGAAAGGCAAAACGATTACATATTGATAAGTAGGTTTCTAGTGGAGGAGCCTACGTAATAAAAAAAGCCTGAGAGAAAATTCTCCCAAGCTCTCACTTATTGAATCGGTAAAAACTATTCTTTTTACTAGATCTTTATAAATCTTTGTACCCAATATTGTTGTCCAGACCTTAGCTGTAAGAAATACATACCCTCATTTAATGAAGCGACTGGAATAGCTGTCCACCCATTGTCGGAGGTTTGATTTTGAACAAGTACTGTTCTTCCTAATTGATCAATAATTTGAGTTTCTACTTTTGTTACTTTGTCTTCTTCCAGCCTCCATTGCAATCTTCCTGAGCATATAGCACATTAAGGCCTAGAAGCAGGCAAAGGAATAGTATAGGGGCAGCTTCTTCATCCAAGCACTAAGTTAATGCAACTTTGTTGCATTTATGAAATTTGGGTATATTATTTTTAGTCTGCTGGAAGTCCTGTAGGATAAAAAGGGCTATTTCAAGCAAAATGCCTAGAGACTGTAGAGAATGCGATATTCAGTAAAGTATATTATTTTAGCTAAGATAATTTCAACTAAAAGTTAAATACAATGACTAAATACTTATTAGTTTTATTTGCTTTTGTCATGTTGGTGGGTACTCCATTGTATGGACAGAAAGTAAAGTACAAGAAAGGCCAAGTCTCAGTCGATAAGAAACATATGTACAATATGGATGAAGAGCAGAGTAAGGACTCCAGAAGTAAAATGAAATCATATTATCTGAGAGATCTTAGTGGAAATACACTGCTCACTATGAAAGATACCACCTTTTATCTGGAAAAACTTCCTCATGAAGAAGTGCCTAGAAAGGGATTTGAAGCTTATAGAATAGATGCAGAAGGTTTGTCAAGTTTAATTCTTTTTAATCCAATCATGAATTATGGAAAGCAAAGAATAAAGGACTTATCTAAAGTTGAATTTTTCAAGAAAGGGACCTTTGATGAATCCATTTTTAACGCATTTATAGAAAGACAATTTCCTGAAAATCTGAATAAGACTATGGAAGAGTATGCCGCTAAAAATGAGACAAGAGTCAAGAATAATCAGTTGGTTGTGGAAGCATTTGGCAGTCTAGTAAAAAGAGCACCAGGTGATGTACAAGTACGAAAAGGAAATAGCGGTGCTCTTGAAATCAAAGAAAGCGGTGAAGTTTTAGGAACCATTGTAGAAGGAGAGAAGGGAAAATTTTTGTATCCGTATTTTATACACAATCTAAATGGAGATATAGTTGCTATTATAAATATCCGTTCTACTTCAAAAGATGCAAAAAAAGCTTCTTTTACAGTTCACTCCAAAGCAGTAGATGGTAGTCTTGAGACACTTTTTCAGAGTACAAGTACTGTTGGCAATGATGAAATGAAGCTTACAAAGAAGTTTCAATCCGCAGTAGAATATTTAATTGACCAAGGAATGCTATAATATGTGACTTTCTTTCTGAACTGAGGTAAGGTTTCAGGCTCTAGATAAAGAAAGACAAAAAGATTATAAATTGATAAGTAGGTTTCTCATGGAGGAGCCTACTTATTTTTTGTACTTATAAGTTAGAAATCACCAATGCACGATTGTTACATTAGTTGATTATTATTTGCTATAAAGGTCCAATAATTACTTAGTTTGCAAATATGAATAGAGATAGAAATGGAATTTAATCTAGGGTCATTTATTTTAGATAATCTAGAAGCAGCAGGCGCCATAGGAGGCTATGTCTCCATCTCGATTATTGGATTTGCGCTTATTACTTACGCGGCCAGAAGAAGGCAAAAAGTTGCACGGCAACTTGGGCCCAAGTGGACACATCCACTGATCGGTGCACTATTGGGTGCTATTCCTGGCTGTGGAGCAACTATAGTCGTAGCTTCTCTGTATAAGAATAGAAAAATTTCGTTTGGTGGTTTGTTTGCCACATTCATTAGTACGTTAGGAGAAGGGTCGTTTGTTTTATTGGGTGCCTCAGATGAAGCAGCTGTGGCGGGACATCTCAAAGCCTATGCCACGATTACCATCTTCGGAATAATCGCAGGAATTGTTTTTGGATATCTAACTGATATACTCGGCTTCAGAGCATCAGAAAAAAATGAACCGCTTGCAAAAGAAAAAAACGTTCAAACAAAGCAAAATACCCTTTCCGGAATATTTGCAGAAAAACTAGGCTTCTATGCGATCCTTGCCATGACCATATTTTTGGCTCCAGGTTCTATTATGGCTTTTTGGGGTGGAGGTATCGATGCCATATCGGATTTGACTTTTTGGGTTGCAGTTGCACTTACAGTTACCAGCATTATTTATTACTGTGTAAATCGATTCATATACAAAGAGCATGATTGCCACTGTGATGAAGATGATTTGAAATCTACTTTATTACATGCCATTATAGATGTTGCCATGGTGGTAACTTTTGTTTTTATAGGTTTGTTTGTAGCTAACTATGTCATAGATGTATTGGTAGGCGCTGAGAGATTTGATGAATGGATGAGTTCATCGGCTGTTATTGTTGTATTAATAGCAGCCCTCATAGGTGTGACTCCTGGTTGTGGAGGGATGATTGCTGTTGCAGTAGCCTTTATTACAATTCCTAATTTCCCTATGGCTGGCTTGATTGCTGCTGCTATTGCAACCAGCGGAGACGGTATTTTCCCTTTGCTTGCTGAAAATAAGAAAGATGGAATTTTTGTTTCAGTAGCAAGTCTAGTGGTGGCTGTTATAGTAGGCTATATTGCCTTGGCTCTAGGATTTTAAAATAAATGTACTTTCTGAAGAGTCGTCTTAATATAAAATAAAGTCAAGTAAGACTTATGGGACATCACCACCATCATCACCATCATAAGAATGAATCCAAAACCTTCTGGGTAGTTGTGTTGTCTGCGGTTACTATGGTTGTAGAGATCAGCTATGGAATGATTACCCAGTCCATGGCACTGCTTGCTGACGGTATCCATATGGGATCTCATGTCTTAGCGATAGGGTTGAGTTGGTTGGCCTATGTGTTTGTAAGAAAGGTTTCTGATAACGAGAAGTTTACAGGCAATTCTGATAAAATTCTTTCGCTTTCAGGTTATACAAGTGGCTTATTGCTGCTCTTTTTTTCAGTTGGAATTATGTACCAAGCAGTGCTGCGCTTTTTCCATCCCGTAGAGATTGCTTTCAAAGAGGCAATTGTGGTAGCAGGTATAGGCCTAGTGGTGAATATTGTAAGCGCTGCTCTTTTACATCACAAACATGAAGACGCTGACCATAATATTAGTGCCGCTTACATACATGTCATCGCGGATGCACTTACCAGCCTAGCTGCAATCGTAGGCTTGCTAGCAGCCTGGCATTGGGGTATTACATATGTAGACACTATTGCGGCACTCATCAGTTCATTGATAATTATAAAATGGTCTATAGGACTATTAAAGGATTCTGGTGCCGCTTTATTAGATATGCAGACCTAGGAAAAGTCTGGACCTATTATCGAAAATAAATAACCTGAGAAAAATTTAAGACCTCAACTTCAATCCCACATAAAACGTCCTTGGCTGGGCTGGCCCATATACAAAATTGCTATCTCTATTCTTTCCTATATCAAAATCATCTTGATAATCATCTAAGATATTTCTTACTCCACCGTATAACTCTATTTTGTTGCCGAGCTTGTCCAGTTGCAGGTTATAGGCTATACGCAAGCTTAGCTCTGAAAATGTTTCTGTAGTAATAATCTCATCACGTAATTGGTTAGGTGCACCAGCAAAATGTGGGACCTTCATCGTGCCAGTGTAGATGTAGTTTATTGCAGCATTCCATTTATTGTCTGGTGTAAGGGTGAGAATCGCATAGCCATAGTCGTTAGGTGTGCGGATGAATTCACTGATTCCTTCCACCTCATCTATATATTGTACTGGAGTATCAAATTGACTTGTCTGAAGTGTAAAGCCACTTTCGATTTGAATTTTTCGGTTGTAGTTTGCTCTGAGTTCTAAGGTGAGACCTTGTACAGTGGCACCTTCACCATTTTGTTTTTCGAATAACTCTCCAAAGCTGTCTTCACCTACAGGCTGTAGAATAAAAGCATTCTCTAGTCTATTGTGAAAACCTTCTAGAGTAAAACCTGCTACCCAATCTTCGGTCACCTTATCATAATTGACAGAAGCACTATAACTTTTGGAATTCTCTTCTATCAGCTCTGGCGACAAGCTGACTCTAGAGATCCCTCCTCCAGCAAAAGCAATATGCAAATCGGTATCAAAGGCTTGTGGTGCTCTAAATCCTGTTCCATAATTAACTCGGAACTGCGTAGTTTCTCCCAATTTATATAGAAGAGAAGCTCGAGGGCTAAAGAGGATTTTATCCAGCAAGTTGTGCCTATCAGCTCTTACACCTGATAGAATATTTAATTGTGGAAGGATTTCCCAGTCACTTTGCAAAAAGACGCCAAGGTCCCTCGTCGTCTGATCTATCAGATAGTTATAAGCCGAAATATCATCCAAGACTGAGTCGTAGACATATTCCGTACCCAAGGTCAGAATATTTTCTCCAGTAATAAATGACTTCAGTGCATGATTAAGCTGGACACCGACATTGTAGGTGCTTACATCTGAAGTGCCATAGGGCGGATGGGCAAGAAAATTATCAAACTCCTCAGTACCTTCATCTGGTTGTATTCCGGTGTAATGTGTCCGGTCTGTGTTTTGCCATGCAGCATAGCTAATAATAGAACTATTGCCATTATTAAAATTGATCTGATAATCTGCACTGCCTAGCCAGACTGTTGTATTCCTTTCTTCTGATTGTAAAGTGAGGAAAGCGGGAACGTCAGTACGCATTTCTCCACCCAGTCGGTACTCACTGATATTGCTGATGCTGAATTCCAGTTTTTGGTTGGCTTTAGGTAGGAAAAATAAATTTGTTCCTATAGAGGTATTTCTGAGCAGCGGTATCTCGGAAAAGTTATCTTCATTGTCATCATAGAAATCCCGATTCCTATGATTCATAAAAAAAGAAACACCAGAATTACCGTTATCTGAGACAAGGGTCGCATTTCCACTCAGTATATTATCGCTGGTCTGCCCCTTTATATTCTGATAGGTGTAATCTACTTCGTAACTGTTTTCTTTAGGAATTTTGGTTAAGACATTGACGGTGCCTCCGATAGCACTGGATCCATATAACGACGAGCCACCACCACGAACGACTTCTATTTTGTCT
>CAYNJK010000157.1:0-7890 GCA_964397575.1 uncultured Saprospiraceae bacterium | reverse complement strand
TGATTTTTCAATCCCAATTACGTTACCAATATTATCAAGTTCAAAAGTATACGTAGTATCACATAATTCCATTTCGTTTATGAATCCTTGATTGTTTCTTTTAATTGGTACTTTATATGAAGTAAGATCCCCTTCGGTATTTTTGTAAAATATCGAACTATCTCCCGCAAGACTATATATATCCGCAAAGTAGATGAACTGATTTATAGGTTCCTTGAAATTATTATTAAACCAAGCTATACCTAGTTCAAGTACTTTTTTAGAATCTGCAAACCATTGGTTTGATATCTGAGCAGAACCTAATTGGAAAAAGAACAAACTTAAAATTGTAAATAGAATTTTATATCATTTTCAATGTTCTAAAGTTTAACACATTTCGAAGTTATTTATTAGTAGTGTTCCACTTTTTAAACTGGAATCTTATTAGAGGTTAGAATTCTACAAATTGATCTTTTTAATTGCCTCAGTCCGATTCTTTACATTAAGTTTAGAGTAGATCTTGTGGATATGCTGCTTTACAGTTCCTGTAGTAATATCTAATTTTTGTGCAATCTCCTTATAGAATAACCCTTCAGCCAGAAGATCCAATAACTGTGATTCTCTTTTAGTCAATGTTGACAATGCTTCTATTTTTGAATCTTTAGGCGTAAAAACAAATTCGTCTATTATCCTTCTTGCTATTAATGGGCTCATAGGCGAGCCGCCATTCTGAAGGTCTATAATTGATTGGAATAAATCATCCGGCGAGGTGTCTTTTAGGATATATCCTTTAGCACCAACCTTAAGACTTTCAAGAATCTTATCAGGCTCTTCGAACATAGAAAAGATACAGAATTGTGTATCTGGGAGTAAAGGCTTGAGCTTTTCTATGGCTTGGATACCAGACTTGCCTGGCAGATTTATGTCTATCAATACTATGTCAGGTGAATTTTCAGGAAGAAAAACAATAGCATCCTCAGCATTATAATAGACCTGCTGACAAGAAAATCCAGCACGTTCATTCGCCATGGAAGCCAAAGAATCAGCAACCTCCTTAATATCTTCCACAATAGCCAGATTTATGTCTTTCATCGTCAACAAGTTTAGTCACTCAAAATCAAATAATTGTATAACCTTAGTTATATATTATTGGTACTTCAATCAATATTCTAGTTCCTTCCTCTGACTGAATCTGGAAACTACCACTGAGTTCTTGGATCATTCTATTCATATTCTGAAGCCCATATCCATTACCTCTGATTAATTTTCCATTACCATTGTCAGAATAACATATTCTAATAGACTCATCAATGACAATTTTTACTTTCAGCAAAGAAGCATCAGAATGCTTCACCAGATTATTAGTAGCTTCCTTAATTACTAAAAGTAAATTCCTTCTGGTCTTCCCATCTAGTTCGAGTTGTGGATCAGTTATATTAATATCAAATTCTACTTCTAAATTATTTTCACTCAAGTAATCTCTGATGAATCGTCTTATATAAGAAACAAAACTTTCACAATTATCAGATTTGGAATCCATAGCCCATATTATCTCTCTCATACTCTGAACTAAGCTATCGGAATGACCTTCTATGGATCTTATTTTTTTGACATCAGACTCGGATGCACCTTGTATACCATAGGTCAAGTACTTGATCCTCGTTAACCCACTACCTAAATCATCATGCAACTCTTGACCTATTCTTTGTCTATCTTTAATAAGCTTATTCTCTAGTTCTACATTCTTATACTTTTCAGCAACTGCTTCTTTGGAAGATTTATTCAATAAATATCCTATCAAAATAAAGAAGCCCAGATTCTCGATTATAGAAGTAATTATAAGACCGTGATTATAAATGAATCCTGCTTCTATTCCAGTTAACTTAATGAAAGCCCTAACAAAACATACTATTATTATTAAGCTCGTACTAAATACAAAGAGCCTCGTGACTATAATGTCTTTCTTGTAATTCTTTGCAACAATCCATATTGTTTGAAACAAACAAAAAAAAGTAAACAAGACCATTAGTAAAGCTATGTTGTCTTGATAAAACACTACTCTTTGATAAAAAAACACAGGTAAGAAAAAGACAAGAAATATTATGTTCCGATAATGCCTAAGCCAGTTAAGTGAATCATCTCTGAACAATTGCGAACAAAGTTCTACAAACAAA
The DNA here is from genome assembly GCA_964397575.1 of uncultured Saprospiraceae bacterium. Classification (GTDB taxonomy): domain Bacteria; phylum Bacteroidota; class Bacteroidia; order Chitinophagales; family Saprospiraceae; genus RFSX01. The sequence goes on along the minus strand of CAYNJK010000157.1, from coordinate 5,737 downwards.
ATATTAAAGAGTAAAATGAAAATAATTGTCGACTCTTTTTCATACTCACTTAGTTCAGGCAAGAAGTAACCTAATAAATATCCAGAATTATCAGTCAACCCAAGAAAAACCACAATGTGGAAAAGCAAGTAAGCAATGATTAACTTATAGTCTTTTCTGAAATACAAAAGCAAAGGTGTGAATAATAATAAAAGACATTCAATTCCGAAGTAAATACCTAGCAGAATATTTCTAGTTTGTACTTTCTCAGCAAAATCAACTTCCGACACTAATTCAATACCAGTGTGCAATGATAATTGGTCATGAAATATATCTATCAAAAGATATACCTGAGAGTACGGTTCCAAACTCAATGGGAAAGCACAACTTACATCGAGAACTTCTCTTTGTTTCATCGGCGTTCTCTCAGAATATGAGAAATAGTCATTATAAGATAAATCAGTCGAGTAAATACTGATGCTATCAATATTTGGATTCTTTAAGTGAAGGTATCCCGAGTAGCTACTTGATTGATCATTGGAGATACACAAGAAGAATTGATTCTGGCCATTATTGGCTTTCATAGAAATGCTATGGCTTTCTAATCTTTCCCAATGCTTGCAGTCAACACTATTGGCAAAATGAATATGCGCTTTTATGCTTTGCAAGGTATTATGATACATATACCTAGATATGTCGAATCTTTCTTTATCTGGAATATTATATACCTCAAAACAACCCTGAGTCTTACAATCATTAGCAAAGCACATGCAATAACAAAATGCAAAGAACAAACAAACATTATTGAACTTTAAGAGCATGCAGCATTACATTTTTAAATCAATTTCTGGACTTCCAAAAGTGTAAACTACATTTATAGCTTGTGCCTTTTCCTTGAAATGGTTTACACATTTCAAGTTAGTAATAATTATTAACTCCTCGCTTCTGTACATTGAATACCAGCTGTTAGTTAGCACCAGAAGAATCATCCACCCTTCTTCAATAGCAGAAATATCGTCTCTCAGATCTAGCACTGAGCACAACATATCATCCTATTTCTTACCACATTTTCCGTCTTAAGAAAATATTAAGAACTCTTATGTCGCTGGAAATCAGATGTTTAAGATTTTTATTGGGTCCCTTGGCAACCCCTAGAGGTAAATTGGTATACTATGAGGTGTATTCTGTAATTGATGAGAGAATATGAAGTATCGCAGAGAAGTGAAGCATTAAACTCAAATCACAGAAAACAAAAAATCCACTTTAAAGTAAGTGGATTCCGAAAACAGAAATTTTCTTTAATCTATTGAGAATATGTCGAAGCATTCTCAATTAAAACAAATTAAAACTATGAAATCTTTTATTAATTTTCTAGGATTTGCAATCCTTTCTACCCTTCTTATCACAAGTTGTGGTGATGATGATACAACCACGACTGGTGGAAGTGAAACAGACTTTATCGGTGCAGTATATGCCATGACAAATGGTAACGGACAAGTAGATGGTGCTGTACAAGGATCTAACTCTATTGTAGCATATGGAAGGAATGACGATGGTAGTCTAGACATGATCGGCGAAGTATCTACAGGAGGAAACGGTGGTGACTACGATGGTGGCGAAGGTCTAGATCCTCTTATTAGCGCATATGCATTAACTAAGACTGCAGACAACAACTTCGTACTTGCAGTAAATGCAGGATCTAATACGATCACTTCTCTATCTGTAGACACAGACTTCTCCCTTTCTCAGGTAGATGTAACAGAAACTAATGGCGTAGGTCCTAACAGTATAGCTCACATAGAAAGAAATATAGACGGCGTTAACGGCCTAGTATATGTTTCTAATATCTCAAGAGCAGAATTTGCTGACCAAGGTGAGCCTGCACAACAAGGTAGTGTAATGGGTTACTGGCTGATGGACAACGGAGACCTTGCTCCTATAGCAGGATCTCTTAGATCACTTGCTAACAGACCTTCTGCTGTACAGTTCTCCCCAGATGGAAGATACCTAGTCGTAGCTTCTATCAACTCTGGCTCTTCTGCCCTTGCATCTAATGATCAGAATGAGATCGTAGTGTATGGCGTAAACGAAGACGGCACACTGACTGACAATATCTTGGACGGTGCAACTTCTACACTAAGAGACAATTCCGAAGGAAGAAACTTACCATCTGCAATCGGATTCCAAATAGTAGCTGATAACTATGTAGTAGTAACTGAGGCGAGAGAATTCAGACCTGACGGTACGCCTCCAGTATTTCCTGGATTACAAGATGGCTCTGTATCTACATGGAGAATTACTGGCAATGGCAGCCTAGAACCTGTAAGCTTAGACGTAGCTTCTGGTGTAAACAATACTGGAAGAACTGCATGCTGGTTAGACTTCAATGAAGATGAAAGCTTATTCTTTGTATCTAATGCTATAGAAGCGGGCTTAGCTTGCTACAGTTTTGACAACGGTGTAATAGATCTTATAGATCAGGTGGCTGCACAAGGTGTAGGTGCAACAGGCAATACTACTGACCCAGGTACTGCGTTCACTACTACAGAAGGATGGATAGACATGTGGATCTCTGATGACGGAGAGCACTTGTACCAACTTCACGGTTTTGGTGGCACAATAGGTGTCTACCAAGTCGACGGAGAAAATCTAAACTTTATCGAGAATGTTTCAGGCAACTTACCAGAGAACAATGTTCAAGGAATAGTTGCTATATAATAATAGTTGATTTGTTCAAAAGAATTTGCGGTCTGGCGTTTGCTGGGCCGCATTTTTTTTGTGTAAGCCAGAGGTGGTCTTTCCTGTAAGACCATTCTATCTTTGTTTCATGTTGTGATTACACAACTATAGCTAGCTATCAGGACCTCTCCTATCGCTGACCTGCTTATATTGTGCTTACTTAGTATCAATATCAAAAAAAGCTAGTTTATGAGACTTTATCTCTTTCTCCTCTTTGGATTGCTGTCCACCCCTATAATGGCTCAGCAGGCCTCGGTCGGTGTCCTTAGCAGCACCGACGAGAGTCTAGAGGGTTACACCTTCTTCTCCCCTTTCTCCAGTACAAAAGCCTATATGGTAGATAATTGTGGCAACCTGGTAAATGAATGGGACAGAGGGACTTTCCCTGGACTGTCCGCCTACTTTCTGGATAATGGTCTCCTATTTAGAACTTACAAGATAGATCCGATAGGACCTTTTACCTCGGCCAGCAATGCGGGAGGACTGGAACTGGTGGACTGGGACAACACTGTCGTCTGGCAATATGAGATAAACAATGATACGCAGCTTTCACATCATGATGCCGTCATGATGCCCAGTGGGAACATACTTACACTTATGTGGGAACTGACCTTCAGAGATGAGCTCGTAGAAATGGGTCGGGATTCTAATGAGATAGCACCACAGAACTTTATGTGGTCAGAAAAAATATTAGAGCTAGAACCTATCGGTGCAGATAGTGCACGTATCGTCTGGGAATGGCATATCAATGACCATTTCATACAAGAACTAGATAGTACTAAGCTCAACTTCGGCGTGGTGGCTGACAATCCCCAACTCTATGACCTGAATCATCCGAGTCTTACTAGTGGCAACTCCAATGAGACTCGTGACTGGTTCCACTTCAATGCTATAGACTACAACCCTGCCCTAGATCAGATTCTTATCTCTATCAGAAATTCTGACGAGGTATGGATTATAGATCACAGCACGACTACAGCAGAGGCGGCTGGACATACCGGTGGCAGATATGGCAAGGGCGGTGACCTGCTGTACAGATGGGGTAATGCTTCTGCTTATCAAGGGGCTCCGATTGCAGACCAGCAACTCTTTGGACAACATGGGGTCAACTGGATTCCTGAAGGGCTAGACGATGCAGGCAGTATTCTCATCTTTAATAATGGCAATGACAGACCTGGTAGCGAATTTACTCAGATACAAATCCTAAACCCTCCACAAACTGCGCCTGGTTTTTATACCTCAGAGTCAGATAGTCCCTTTGGTCCTCTAGAGCCCAATACAATCTATGGTGATCTGCCGGGAGAAACATTTTTCAGTCCCTTTTTGTCCAATGCATTTAGACTGCCCAATGGCAACACCTTGATAAATAGCGGCTCTCCAGGAAGAATATTTGAAATCACCCCCGATAGAAACATCGTCTGGGAATATGAAATTCCTGTCAATAGAGATACACCTATCACTCAAGGTTCGCAACCGAGAAACAACTCTAACTTTAGGGCTTATAAATATAGCTCTGATTATGCAGGCTTTGATGGTATAGACCTGACTGCCGGACCGCCACTAGAACTTAATCCACTTCCTTGCAGTCTGACTACCAGTACCGAAGAGCAAGACGATACGGCACCAAAATCTGGAGTCACTTATCTGCCGACACAGAATGCCTTACAACTTTTCCCTTCAGGCCATAAGCCAAAAATGCTGTTGCTAACGGACCTCCAAGGCAGACGACTGGAAAGTCATCACGAAGTAAGTACAATGACAAGACTAGGTCGACAATATACAACGGGTAACTATATAGTAACCATTATAACTGCAGATGGCACAATGGCCGCTCATAAAATATTTATTCACTAAAAGCTATAGAAGCTAATTTGCATTCGATGAAAAAATGTCTCTTATCTATTATCTGTCTTGTTGCGGTCTCTGCCCTAGTGCAAAGTCAGAATACTGTAGGTCTGCTTTCCTACTCACCCGGTCAGTCCTATGATGGCTACAATCTCTTTTATCCTCAGAATCAGCCCACTACTTATCTCTTGGATAATTGTGGAGAGATTGTCCATGTCTGGGATGATGCAAGTAATTTTCAGCCTGGCAATTCTGTCTACCTTACAGAGGAAGGTTTGCTCTATAGAGCCAAACGCGAAGCAGGCAATACCCAAGATCCTATCTTTGCTGGTGGCGCGGGTGAAACCATAGAACTGCGTGACTGGGACAACAACCTTCTGTGGGATTATACTCTCAATGATGAAAAATATAGATTACATCACGACATAGCTGTGACCCCAGAAGGCACTATACTGGCCATTGCCTGGGAACTCAAGACAAATGAAGAATGTATCGAAGCAGGCAGAGATGTCTCCAACTTAACTCAGGCTGAAATGTGGCCGGACTTTATCATAGAACTAGATCCTGCCTCTGACAGCATTATTTGGGAATGGCATACCTGGGATCATCTGATACAAGATTTTGATTCCACAAAGAACAACTATGGTGTCGTCGCTGATCACCCAGAACTCATAGATATAAATTGTGGTAGAGAGAATGGGCATCCCGACTGGATGCACAGCAATTCTATCGACTACAATGCTGATCTGGATCAGATACTCCTAAGTGTACCCTACTTCAATGAGATATGGATTATAGATCACTCTACCACGACGGAGGAAGCGGCAGGTAGTTTTGGAGGATTTGGAAACAGGGGTGGAGACCTCATGTATCGCTGGGGCAACCCTGCCACTTATCGCCAAGGCACCGCGGCAGACCAGCAACTATTCTTTCAGCATGACGCCTACTGGATAGACGATCACTTAGAACCGACGCATCCCCAGTATGGAAAAATAGCCATCTTTAATAATCAGATAGGCGCTAACTACTCTGCTGTAAGTGTTATCACACCTCCTTGGGTGATGTATGATCTGGAGTACACTTTTGGCCCAGATACTTATCTGCCCGAGACCTATGATTTTAATCTCAAACATCCTATAGATTCTACTTTATTATCTTCTTCCATATTGTCAGG
>CAYNJK010000156.1:0-7899 GCA_964397575.1 uncultured Saprospiraceae bacterium | reverse complement strand
AGCTAATATCAAATTCTAGTATGAAAATATTCAGTATCGGAAGGAACTATGCCAAGCAGGCCAAGGTACTGAATAATAAGGTCCCCAGCCAGCCACTGATCTTTATGAAGCCCAGTAGCGCAATGAATGCCAGTACTGAAGTGCCCTACCCTAGTTTTACCTCTGAGTTACACTATGAATTGGAACTGACCTTATTGATAGCCAAAACTGGAAAAGACATTCCACTTGCAGAAGCTGGTGATTATTATTCTGAACTGGGTCTAGGTATAGATTACACTGCAAGAGATGTGCAGAAACGATGCAAAGAGAAAGGACATTCCTGGGAAATCGCCAAAGCTTTTGATAATTCTGCCAGCTTCAGTATGTTCTATCCCAAATCAAAATTTGATCTCAGCAATATCCAGTTTCATCTGGAAGTGAATGACAAAACCGTACAGAAAGGTGCTACAAAAGATTTGATTTTCAAGCTGGATTATCTCGTCCACCATGTTTCTAAGTATTTTACCTTGGAGAGAGGTGATATGCTAATGACAGGGACACCTGCAGGCGTTGGTCCTGTAAAAGAAGGTGACAGATTAAAAGCTTATCTGGAGGGCGATTTAGTATTAGAGAATTTAATTATTAACAAATAAAAGTGGACTTTTAGGCACACAAAATTCTATTTCTACAAACTACATCAATATGCCATATTTATTTACCTCAGAGTCAGTATCAGAAGGACATCCGGACAAAGTATCTGATCAGATTTCAGATGCTCTGGTCGACCACTTTCTAGCATTCGACAAGAGTTCCAAAATCGCTTGCGAAACGTTAGTCACCACTGGACAAGTCGTCCTAGCAGGTGAGGTCAAGACAAAAACTTATCTTGATGTACAGCAGATAGCAAGAGAGGTAATAAGAAAGATAGGTTATACCAAGTCTGAATACATGTTTGATGCTGATTCTTGCGGTATCTTTTCATCCATACACGAACAATCACCTGATATCAATCAAGGTGTAGTAAGAAAGAAAAAAGAAGATCAGGGCGCTGGTGACCAAGGCATGATGTTCGGCTATGCCACTAACGAGACAGATAATTACATGCCTCTCGCTTTAGATTTATCTCACAAAATCCTTATCGAACTCGCCAAAATCAGGAAAGAAGGCAAGGAAATGACTTACCTCCGTCCAGACTCTAAGTCACAGGTAACCATAAAGTACTCTGATGACCACAAGCCTATGGCTGTAGATACTATAGTCGTCAGTACACAGCACGATGATTTCGGACCCGAAGACAAAATGCTCAAAAAGATCAAAGCAGATGTCAAAAACATAGTTATTCCAAGGGTAAGGAAAAAAGTAAAAGCCTCCATCAGAAAATTACTAGATGGGAGGATTACATATCATGTAAACCCTACTGGAAAATTTGTCATAGGAGGACCCCATGGTGACACTGGGTTAACTGGAAGGAAGATTATCGTAGATACATATGGTGGCAAAGGTGCCCACGGAGGAGGTGCTTTCTCTGGAAAAGATCCTTCCAAAGTGGACCGATCTGCAGCTTATGCGACCAGACACATTGCTAAAAACCTCGTTGCCGCAGGTGTCTGTGATGAAGTGCTTGTACAGGTCTCTTATGCTATAGGTGTTGCAAAGCCTACCAACATATATATCAATACTTACGGTACCGCTAAAGTCAAGCAGTCTGATTCCCAAATATCTAAAATAGTTACCAAACTATTCGACATGAGACCTTACGCGATAGAGCAAAGACTGAAACTCAGAACCCCTATCTATAGTGAGACAGCGGCCTATGGTCACATGGGAAGAAAGTCACAGAAAAAGAAAGTCAGCTTTCTAGATGGCTCAGGAAAAAAGAAGACCATGTCTGTGGAAACTTTTACTTGGGAAAAACTAGACTACGTCAAGAAAGTAAAAGCTGCATTCAAAATAAAGTAGCCCACATCTAATATTCTAGGGGTAAGAATAATCTGTCCTAGCATTCCTATCTGTACAATAAGGTAACGGAGAATTAATGTCTCTAATTCGTCCGATTTTCTTGTTTGTTAAAACCATTTATTAATGAGTTTATTAATACATTTATTGTTGAAACTCAACCTATAACCATGACAAAATTTTCAGCTCGTCATATAGGACCCTCTTCTTCAGAATTAGAAGAGATGCTGGCGGCTACGGGGCTCAGTTCCATAAATGATCTCATAGATAAGACAGTCCCTGCAAATATCAGAAGCAAAGATTCCTTGAATGTTTCAGAGGCACTTTCAGAACACGAATATCTAAGAGCCCTCAAAAAAATAGCTGCCAAAAACAAAGTGTACAAAAGCTACATTGGCCAGGGATATTATAACACAATTACACCTTCCGTCATCCTTCGTAATATTTTCGAAAACCCTGCTTGGTATACCCAGTATACACCGTATCAAGCAGAGATATCGCAAGGACGACTGGAAGCGCTACTTAATTTTCAGACACTGGTAAGCGATCTGACAGGCCTGCCTTTGGCTAATGCTTCCCTTCTGGATGAAGGCACAGCGGCAGCTGAAGGCATGTGCATGGCTTATGGCATTATCAATAAAAGAACCAAGACACCTATCAATAAATTCTTTGTAGACAGTCATACGTTTCAACAAACCAAAGATGTGCTGCAAGGAAAAGCAACTCCATTCGGTATAGAAATAGTAGAAGGTGACTGGACAACAGCAGAATTAGATGATACTTTTTTTGGAGCACTGGTTCAGTACCCCAATAGTGTCGGAGATATTCAGAACTATACCGACTTTGCAGTACGACTCCATGAGAAAAAACAATTACTTGTAGTTGCTGCTGACTTGATGAGTCTTACCATGCTGGCGGCACCTGGCAGTTGGGGAGCTGATATAGTTGTAGGCACAACACAAAGATTTGGTGTACCGATGGGAATGGGTGGACCTCATGCCGCTTATTTTGCCACCAGCGAAAAGTACAAAAGACAGATTCCTGGTAGAATCATAGGCATATCAAAAGATAGACTTGGTAATACAGCTCTACGTATGGCCTTGCAGACCAGAGAACAACATATCAAAAGAGAAAAAGCGACCTCCAATATCTGTACAGCACAAGCATTACTGGCAATTATGGCCTCTATGTATGCTTGTTATCACGGACCAAAAGGACTTAGGGAAATTGCAGAGTCTATGCATATAAGGACTAAAGAGCTGCATCATTTTCTGAAATCCAGAGGCTACAAGGTCATGAATGACAACTTCTTTGATACCCTTACTGTAGCTGCTACAGAAGAAGAACTCCTGCATATAAAATCTAGAAGTAAAGAAAAACAAATAAACCTTTTCTATAATGAGGGTACAATAAGTATCAGTCTGGACGAGACTGTTTCAGATGAAGACTATGAAGATGTACTGTATGTCTTCTCTGGAAATAGTGAAATAGGCTACACTAACGGTCTGCCATATGGTGTGCCGGTAGGATTACAGAGAGAAGTAGATTATCTGACCCATCCAGTGTTCAGCTCTCATCATACGGAGACAAAGATGATGCGTTATATAAAGTCGCTGGAAAACAAAGACCTGTCGCTGGTACATTCTATGATACCACTAGGTAGTTGTACCATGAAGCTCAATGCAGCAACAGAACTTATTCCTGTTTCCTGGCCAGAATTCTCTACTATCCACCCCTTCGCGCCTAAGGAACAAATCGGTGGTTATCTACAAATATTTGAGGAATTAGAAAAAGACTTGGCAGAGATTACAGGCTTTGCGGGCTGTACCCTTCAGCCCAACTCTGGTGCACAAGGAGAGTATGCAGGCCTGATGATGATAAGAGCTTTCCATCAGCATAATAACGACAATGGAAGAAACATTGTCCTTATACCTTCGTCAGCGCATGGCACCAATCCAGCCAGCGCAGTTATTGCAGGCATGAAGGTCGTAGTCACCGGATGTGATGACCAAGGCAATATAGATGTAGCTGAACTGAAAGAAAAAATTGCTGAACATAGGGAACAGTTGGCGGGTATCATGATTACTTATCCTTCTACCCATGGAGTATTTGAAGAATCTGTCATAGAAATCTGTGACAGCATCCATGATGCAGGAGGACTGGTCTATATGGACGGCGCCAATATGAATGCCCAAGTAGGACTAACAAGTCCAGGAGCAATCCATGCCGATTGTTGCCACCTAAACCTGCACAAGACTTTCGCTATACCTCACGGAGGTGGAGGTCCTGGTATGGGTCCTGTCTGTGTCAATGAGAAACTACTCCCTTTCCTACCAGGTCATGACCAAATGGACAACAACGAGACAGCAATCTTACCTATCTCTGCTGCCCCTTGGGGAAGTGCAAGTATCTTGCTGATTTCTTATGGTTATATAAAAATGCTAGGTAAAAAAGGCCTAACTACAGCCACCCAGTTTGCAATACTCAATGCGAATTACCTTCGTGTCCAACTAGAAAAAGAATACAATATTCTATACACTGGTAAGAATGGTTTTTGTGCCCATGAATTGATTATAGATCTCAGAGATTTCAAAGATGCAGGAGTGACTGCAGAAGACGTCGCAAAAAGACTGATCGATTATGGGTTCCATGCGCCTACATTAAGCTTCCCTGTACCGGGCACAATTATGATAGAGCCTACAGAAAGCGAAGACAAGGGAGAGCTGGATCGATTTATTACTGCTATGTTAGCTATTAGAAAAGAGATACAAGCTGTCGTAGATGGCACTGTTTCAGCTGAGGAAAATGTGCTCAGTAATGCACCACATACTCAAGCAGAATTGACTGCTGATGAGTGGACCTATCCTTATAGTAGATCAGAAGCAGCGTATCCCGTTCCCTATCTGAAAACACAAGGTAAATTCTGGGCGACGGTAGCAAGAGTAGATAACGCTTTTGGTGATAGAAATCTCATCTGTACTTGTCCACCTATCTCGGCATACGAAGAAGAGACAACAACACAGGAACAGGAAGCAGCCCTCTAAGAAGAAGGCTCCTCAGCTTCCCAGTCACTACTGTTGCTAAAAGCATTGTCTACATGATAGTAGATAAGATTGTAAGCGCCACCTGACTTAGAAAAACGGCGCTCCATTCTGAATACTTGGTTAGCTGAAACGATTTTCTCTATGATAAGTCCATTTATATTTATAAATCCTTGCTGATATTCTCCACCTTGATCTGCAAAGGGTCTGTGCATACGCCAGTCTTCAGGATAGAAATAACTGCTATCGGCCTTCATTTGCAATGGAAAAATTACATGCTCTATCTGGTACAAAGAGTCTGTATGAAATCTCATATAGAAGCTCAGAAAGTCTTCGGGTAATTCTGAGGAAAACATTTCTGATAAATCCTCAGTCGCATTCTGCCCCTTATCATGGCGACAAGCGGACAAGCAAATAATCACTGAACAGAGGTAGATTAAAATTCGCTTCATAGTGTTTCTTCTTTGTCCAGAACAGCCATAACTAAAAAGCAGTCCTCTATTTGTTGTACATATAGATTATATAATTGGTAAATCGGTTTCTTGCTCACAAAACCTTTGAGTTCCATTTCAGATTCTGATAATATAAACGGAAAGACATGCATGTGTTGTCTAAAATCTAATTCTCTCAGACCATAAGCTTTGTACATAGCTTCTTTGGCACCCCATAAAATATGGTATCTAAAGGCGGCTTCCTGTTCTGGAATCCTAAGCGCCTCTTTATTAGATACAAACTTATGGGCTATTCTGGTGATTTTAGCCTGTTGCGTCTGTATATCCAGTCCGACAAGCTTAGGAGAAATGATAACTGCTGTATATTGCTGAGAATGGCTGATAGAAATTTCATAATCTCCATTCTTCCTAAAAGGTTTTCCATTTTCTGTTTTGACAACTTTACACCTAGTGTCGTCAGAAGAAATGAGGTGAAGTAAATATCTGCTGGACAGCCATTCCTTCTGTCTATGCGCTCTCATCTGATTATAAGCAGCTAATTCTTCTTTATCCAAGCCTAATGCTTCAATAAAAAAACTGTTAGGTTCCTCTACTTTCCAGACAACCACTCTGGTATGAACAGCAATTTTTTTATCAAGCAATAAAGGCATAGAAACCTAGAATTATGAATGCGATATTAATACTTTTGGACAACTTAATCATTTCGTGCCAAACTAGAGAATATGATCTTATCTGATAAGGAAATATTGAAGGCTATCGCCTCAAAGGAAATAGTAATAGAGCCTTACTCTAGAGACTGTCTAGGCACCAATTCTTATGACGTACACCTGAGTGAGCATCTTGCTGTATACACTTCCGAAACTTTGGATGCAAAAAAACATAACCCTACTGAGCCTATTACTATTCCAGAAGAAGGCTATGTCATACAGCCTGGTGTTCTGTATCTAGGGTCTACAAAAGAATATACAGAAACCCACAATTCAGTTCCCTTTCTAGAGGGTAAATCCAGTGTTGGTAGACTAGGTATAGATATCCATGCCACAGCTGGAAAAGGAGATGTAGGCTTTTGCAATTACTGGACTCTCGAAATATCATGTGTCCATCCTGTGAGAATCTATGCTGGGATGCCTATAGGTCAGCTTATCTATTTCAAAGTAGACGGAGAAATAGAAAACTATTACAACAAAAAAGCTAATGCTAAATACAACACCAAGACGCCTAAACCTGTAGAGTCCATGATGTGGAAAAACAAGTTTTAAGCTCGGCGTTTGGCCAGTTGGGCTTCCATTCTTTTAAGTGCTTGCGAAAAGGCCGCCAGATAATTTATAGAGACAGCTGAAGTTACTAGAGTTTCCTCGTTTTCTTCTTCTAGGTTCATTTTTACTGTAAAGGGTGCTCTTACATCCTCATTTCTGGATACCATTACGAGAACGGACTTTATTTCCTCCTTTTTGGAAAAAGTCTTCTTAAGTAAAGAAAGTATCAAGTCTTTAAAAGACTGACTTTCAGGGAGATTTGTTGTTTCAACTTTGAGGTCCATCATCTTCATCACGTTTTTTATTTATTCTACTATACAACGATTGAATCTAGGATAAAGATTATGCCAACAACTTAAAATTTTGTCAAAATTTCTCAGAACCGTAGTTATGGAAGCTTGAGGACATTACTTTTCTATCTTTGTTAAAAACACGTCATGGCTCAAATAGAAAAGTCGACATTCAAATTCCTCAAAGACATCCGGAAGAATAACAACCGAGAATGGTTTCATGAAAACAAGCCTGTATATACTGAAGCCAACACAAATATGAAAGACTTCCTGTCGCATATCGAAGAAGAGCTCAATAAGATAGACGTGATAGAGAAGAAGAAATTGTTCAGAATCTATAGAGATGTTCGTTTTTCTAAGGACAAAACGCCATATAATAGCCACTTCAGTATGTCTTTGGGCAGAGAAGGCGCTTTCAGAAGAGGTGGTTACTTCCTCAAGGTGACACCAGGTGGTTCAATGGTAGGCGGTGGTTTCTACAACCCAAATCCTAAAGACATCAAACTTATAAGAGACCATATTTCTGTAGACGATAAGCCGCTTAGAAAAGTGCTGGCTGCTAAGAAATTCAAGGATACTTTCGGAGTACTTATGGGTGATCAGGTGAAAAGTGCGCCCAGAGGATACGACAAAGATCATCCTTCCATAGATCTGCTAAGGTATAAGTCTATGTATGTATTCAAGAGTTTTAAAGACAGCGAAGTTCTGAGTCCAAAGTTTAGTACTGAAGTGGTAAAAGTATACAAGAATATTCAACCATTCTTTCAGTACATGACTGACATATTGACACATGATTTGGACGGAGTGCCTTTATACAAGTAATTGTTTTTCTAATCATCTTTATTTGCATATTTTTCATAGAATTTAGATATAAAAAAGAATTATTGGCGGTACGCAACCTTGAATACATCTACAGAGAGGGGCT
>CAYNJK010000155.1:6323-7921 GCA_964397575.1 uncultured Saprospiraceae bacterium | reverse complement strand
GTATGATGGCAGTTTCTGGTTTTATGATGCCAGTGCAGCTACCGTAGATGATGACGATGACTGTCCGCTGAATGGTGAAGGTGCTTATGATGACGGCGGATATAATAGAGATACTGGAACCTTCGATGGATTTTCTGGTAACATAAACAGATGGTCTCCTGATCTTAGAAGTAGTGGTAAGATCTTTACGACTGCTGATGTGGGAACTTCTCAGATTCTCAATATACCAGTTTACACCTGGGACAAACACCGAAACGTCGATTTCTGTTTTGTAAGTCTGAGAGTTATAGATAATGATGGTGGTCAAGGCCGAGTAGCAGGAATTATACAAACTGAGGACAAAGCAGAAATAGAAAATGTGCAGGCGACTCTAACTACCGATCTGCCAGATTATCCACTAGTTGTACTGACTAACAGTTCAGGAACCTTCGCCTTTGAAGAAAATGTCTTGACGATGGATTACCAACTGTCAGCAGAAAAGAATGATGATTATCTGAACGGGGTAAGTACAATAGACTTAGTCAAAATACAAAGACATATTCTAGGTCTGGAAAGATTAGAAAGTCCATATAAGATGATAGCTGCGGATGTCAATAATGATAAGCAGATTAATGGAGTGGATCTGATAGAATTAAGAAAGTTGATTCTGGGCATCTATACAGAGTTGCCTATGAATAGTAGCTGGAAGATCTTTGATCAGAACTCAGACATAGCTATGTCTAATCCTTGGAACTATGACATGACGATAGAGATAGATGACATTCAAGAGGACATGATGGATCAGGACTTTGTAGGTGTAAAAATAGGAGATGTCAATAACAGTGTAATTGCAAATTCCAGACCTACCAATAAACCTGTATCAAGTACTACCTCTCTAACCTTCGATGATAGAATAGTGCAAGCTGGAGAGACGATAGAAATTCCTTTCTCTTACTCAGAAGAACTAAATGGATTCCAGCTGGGTATGACCTTAAGTGGAATGAAAATAGTTTCTGTTTTAGGAGCTCAGCTCAGTGCATCTGATTTTGTTATTCGAGCTGGTAGAGTAGACTTAAGTTTCAGCCCAGAAGAAATGATGAGTGGAGAACTATTTACGATCACCGCTAAAGCTCAAGAGACTGGTCAACTAAGCTCTATGATTAAACTATCGACTGCTCAGTTAGTGCCAGAAGTTTATACAGCTCAACTGGAAACTAAGGCCCTGAATCTGTCAGCTAAATCATCCAGTATGATTTCTATTGCGCAGAATGTACCTAATCCCTTTAAAACTGAAACATATCTCAATTTTGAGCTTAGCCGAGCCTCAGAACTGTCTATTACTTTTTATGATGTGACAGGTAAGCTGTTGAAATCCATGAAATATGATGGCGCCGAAGGTCAGAATAAAGTGCAGGTGACAACAGACAATCTAAGTGCAGGAGTAATCTATTACAAGATTTCAGGAGACAACTTCTATGCAATAGACAATATGATAATTACAGAATAATAAAAGATAAGCTGCGTAGAAGTTATCATTCAGGTGAGATCGAGTAATACGCTTCTACAATGTTTATTCTTTGTAATCCCAAAGACCGGTCCTAGTGGCTGGTCTTTTTTTT
>CAYNJK010000155.1:0-6223 GCA_964397575.1 uncultured Saprospiraceae bacterium | reverse complement strand
GAATCTGATTTAGATTTTATTTATAGATTTTGTTGTTTTTGACATTCCACTCAGATCTTTTTTTGAAGTATTTAGGATTGACTATCAATAGGCCAAAGGATTCGCAATCATGTTTAGTTTGCCTAGAGTGATGGTCACCATGAGCTCTGAGTATAGCCTTAGAATATTTGCTGTCCAGATGTCTAAACCATTTGAACCGTTGATGTATATACACATCATGTATGAGGAAATATATGAGGCCATAGATAGAGATGCCTATGCCTATATATAGCAAGAAACCCCATCCTTCCATAAACGTACCCGCCATATAACAAAATGCTGAAGGCACAGCAAAGACGATAAAGAACCTATCGTTTTTCTCAAAGAAACCATCTTTTAGATGCGGTGCATGGTGATCTTCATGCCAGTTCCATAGCAAACCATGCATAAGAAACTTGTGAGCAGACCACGCCACAAACTCCATGGCAAGTACAGTTGCTAGTACAATGAATACATTGATGAGTATAGACATATAATATTTACGACTTAAGCCAAAAACTTAGCAATATTGAAAATTGCTAGTCTAAAGTAATTCTTTCTTTATTATCTGTAAGAACTGCTTGACGTATTATATCTAATTCTATATAAAAACTTGTGCTTAGGTCAGGTTCTGAATCAAAGTAGATTTTACCATTCATAGATTCTACCATATTGGCAGCAATGGCTAGACCAAGACCGGATCCTGAGTCTTTGGTTGTAAATTTAGGTTGGAAAATTTTGCTTTTCATTTCTTCAGGAATGCCTACACCATTATCAGTCACCTTGATTATTGCCTTGTCTTTTCTTATGTATAGTGAGAGTTCTATCAGACCTCTTCTTTCTATAGGGATAGATTCTGTGGCGTTTTTGACCAAGTTATTTAGAATTCTGACCAGTTGGCTCTTGTCAGCATAGACAAAGACAGGGTCTATGGGCACTGCAAGTTTTATATCCATATCTTCTCTTTTCCTAAAGAGATTGTGAACAACTGTTACGATATTATTGAGCTCTACTTTGACATTAGAAGTCTGAGGTAATTCTGCAAAATTGCCAAAAGCCTCAGCAATACCAGTTAGATTATCTATCTGCTCCAGCATGGTAGAGGATATTTTCTTAGCTATTTTATGTGCATTTTCTGGTTGCTGCTTTATCGCTTTTTCCAAGTATTGGATGCTCAGCTTCATTGGTGTCAGGGGATTCTTAATCTCGTGGGCTACTTGCTTAGCCATTTCTCTCCAGGCAGAGTCTCGCTCATTTTTGGCCATAATTTCTGCACTCTCTTCTAGCTTGCTCACCATGGTATTATAGTTACCTATTAGAATCCCTATTTCATCATCCCTGTTCCATTCTAGTTGCTTGTTTTGCTTTCCTAGCTTGACCTGCTTTAAAGTTTGGTTCAGCATGGAAAGCGGTCTTGTGATAGACTGGGCAATAAAGAAAGAGATAACGCTTGCTATTAGAAATAAAAAGACATAGACATTAAATATGGATCCAAGAAAGTCAAATACATTCAGCTTGCTCGTCTGCACTTTGCTTTTCATTTCCAATGCTGCTACTCCAGCAACTTCTGATTCGTAGAAAATAGGAATAAAGCTTCTAGAATACTCGTCAGATACCATACTGGAATAAGCATAAGGATCAGACTGCTTTTGGAAATACATTTGAGTAAAGTAATCCAAATCTGTCTGCGCTTTCTTCAGTAAAAAGAAGTCTAGATTGACATTATGGATTTCCTCTATATTATTTTTATAATTGGTCAGTACTTCTACTGTCTCAGCGGAAGAGGTAGAATATTTCGCTCTGTTCTTAAACTCATGAGCAACATTCTCTAGTTTTTCGGTAATGACCAAGTCTTTCTCCTTTGTGAGATAGTCTTTCAAAAAAGTACTGGTGATAGAAGCAATGATAACAAACGAAAGCAAGATGACCATGATAAGAGAAATCTGAATTTTACTATTCAGAGATTCTACATCTCTTGCAAACAATGGCCATTCCTCTGGTAAGAATTTGAAGAAATAATGAATCAGCCCAAAGGTCAGAATCAAGATGATAATAATGCTGAACAAGAATGAAAAAAGCGCCACCGGCTTTACCAGACCTAAAAATGATTTTTTGGATACCAACATCCTCTTGCTAGAAGGCCGGTATACTGTATATACATCAGAGCCTACATAGGTGACTTTTTCATCCGAATCCAATAAAAGCTTGAGTTCTGGCTTGCGGATGTCTTGCTTTTTGACGACTTCCTGGTTCTCTCTTATGTAATTAAAATCAAAAGGAAATTCCAGGCCATTATGCATCTTACTGATACCGACGTACAGTCTGTTGTCCTCGGAAATTTGATTTTTAAACCAAATGCGGTTATAGATTTCATCAAAGTAGGTCAGACTATCTACTTTCAGCAACTTACTTATCGAACTATGTTCAGATGGGGTATCGTCAAATAAGCTGAGCCTATTTTTATCATATAACTCTAAAATAATATCGTCCCTTTCTAGTTTCTTGGCTACATAAGTTTCTAGATCCTCTTTGTTGTAACTTATGCCATCTGGTAAGATGAGTAGGCTATTCACTAGATTTCCGATTTTGTTGCTTAGACCTTCGCTTTTGAGTTGGGCTATGCGTTCGGAAGGGATATTATGGAAGACGGATTCCAAGAAGGCCTGCCTTTGTTTTATTTCTTTTTTAATATCATAATTATAGAAGAGTGCTGAAAGATAGAAGGCATAAAAGATTCCCCACCAGATAATCCAAGTTATACTTACCGACTTTACATCTACAAAGAGATCCATCAGCAAGATATAGCAGAACAGAAACAGAACAAGAAGTCCAGGTTCCAGATCTAATTTTAAGAAATAACCCATAACTACTGCTATGGATATGCTGATGGCATAGGTGCTATAGATTTCCATTTTGGAAAAATCACCAGTCTTATAGTTCTTGAATAAAGCATGACCAAAATGAAAGATGCTCAATTGTAAAAGTACAATCGACACAAAAACAATCAAATCCGCAATCGATGTACTTCCTAAATCCTCTATAGACAAAGAAGTATGCTCACTTCTTACCAAAAGTTGAACAAGTCTGATATGCGAGATGAAAACCAGCATATGTACAAACGATAGTCCTGCCATCCCCCAATTGGTCATCTTGTTCCGGAATGAATGGACAAACTTATTGGTAACAAAAAACGAAATACAGAATAAGAGTAGACTATCCAGTATCAGGTCTATGGAATTATAGTTCACAGCATCAGAAAAAGACTGCGTCAGTTCTCTGTCATAGAATCGGCTGGTCCATTCTTGTAGAATAGATAAAGTTCTGAGACAGACCAATATAACCACTGGCCAGTATTTCCTATGCTTTATGCTCAGCAAGGTAATGAGGCAGAAACTGAGTAAATACCCCAAGATTAACAGCTTATCTTGCAACAAGGATCTGAAGGTCTTGCCTAGGCTGATGGAAGTACCCATAAGCTCATAGGAGCTATCATTGAAATCTCGCTTGAAGTAGTTCTTAAACTTATGTTGCTCTAGGATACTCTGATCTATATATCCTCGATTATCGAATGGCGCATAGCAAATAAGTCCTGTCAGTGTCGCCTCATCGATTTTCTGACAGATTTTGCTGGAGTCTAATTCTTGTGTCCAGAAGATTCTGTTTCCATCCTTGTATAATTCTGCCTGAAGACTATTGTGTGAAAATTGCTCAGTTACTTCCTTTATCTTATTTAGATCTGAAAGGTCCAACTCCGATTTGGTGAGTAGTGTTGTAAAGTCTTTTTCTAGTAATTGACTCTTATTGGTCTGTATGATGGAGTTGACAATAGTTTTTGTAGACTCGTATCTCTCATCACTGCTTTTCTGGCGTAAGCTTATACTATCATAGCATATGATGGCTATGAGGAAGAGAAAAGGAAGAATAAAATGTCGTTCTGTTACGGCCATTTAGAGTCTAAACTGCATATATACTGCAATTTACACATTATTATTTATTTTAATATGATATTCTATCCATGGAATGCCCTTTCCCATTAGAATTCTGATTCAGTGCTTAACTATATTATAATACTTT
The DNA here is from genome assembly GCA_964397575.1 of uncultured Saprospiraceae bacterium. Lineage (GTDB taxonomy): Bacteria > Bacteroidota > Bacteroidia > Chitinophagales > Saprospiraceae > RFSX01. The sequence goes on along the minus strand of CAYNJK010000155.1, from coordinate 2,131 downwards.
TGTACTGTGTGATCTATCGCTCCGAACTAGAGTCGGAGAGGAAAGTCCGGACAACGTAGAGTACCGTACCATCTAACGGGTGGGTTCTGGGATCGAATGTGAATTCGTGAAGGAAACAGAAAGTGTCACAGAAAACAGACTACCTCGGTAAGTTTTATACTCACTGGGGAAAAGGTGAAAACGTGAGGTAAGAGCTCACGGTCTGGGCAGGTAACTGTCTTGTACGATAAACCTTGCGGGTTGAAATGTCACGTATAACATGATTTCTGCTTGTCAGAAGTAGAGTTACTCGCTCTATTGTCGCAAGACATTCATGCAGGGTAGGCAGCATAGATAAATGATAGAAGTCCGTCTTCGGACGGAAACAGGATCCGGCTTATAGCACATTTTACAAAAAGAAAAAGGGCACAAATCATCGATTCGTGCCCTTTTTATCTTTTTTATCTAGACGTATTACCTGTCATTTCCTGTCAGTGCTTCAAAGTCAAACTTGACAGTAAATCTTAGTGTATTATCTAGAGGATTTCTTCTGTTATTAGTTGGTACCAGATAAGACAGATCTAGAGCAAAAACATTCAGCGCCAATCCTGCACCTACAGTTAAGAATTGTCTGTCACCTTTTATAGGATTCTCATAATAATACCCAGCTCTAAGTGCAAACTGCTTGTCGTACCAATATTCCACACCTAGAGAGAAATTTACTTCTTTTAGCTCTTCTCCAAGACCTCCTTGCGCATCGCTAAAAGATCCTACTGCCGCTCCAAATATGGAATTTTCTTTGAAATCTGGCCATCCGTTGCCATTGGGATCATATTCTGGATTAGGCCTTAGTTCTCCAGTAAGAGGATCTGTTAACAATCTACTTTCAGGTGATGGTATCAAAAGTTTATTGATATCCAAGTTAAAGGTCATACTGTTGTAATCATCAAAATTCAACATCAATGCAGCACCGAGACCCAAATTAGCTGGGATAAAGTCTCTGAATTGATTTTGGCTGTAAGTTACCTTAGACCCTAGATTGGTTATAGCTCCACCAAAAGTCCACTGACTGCCCTCTGGTGCCAGATTACCTTCTTTCACATAGGTAAAAGAGATATCTGCAGCAAAAGCATTTGCAGCTGAAATTGTAATTCCATTTACTTGTTGATTAGAAGCTAGATTGGAATGGATAAACTTTGCTGTCATTCCTGCTGAGAAGTTTTCAGATAACTTTCTGTTATAAGATACAGCAAACTCAAATTCCCTGGGACTTCCCATACCAGTTGTAAATCCATTTATATCTGTATAGGTTATATCGCCAAGACTGAAAAATCTGAAACCCATTCCTATAGTCTGTAAATCATCTACTTTCTTATATCCAGAAAGATAAGCCAGATACACATCTCTAAGACCTAGGTTTCTTAGCCACGGTGTATATGAGGCCGAAAAGCTCATGTCTTTTTCTATAAAAGCGAGCTTAGAGGAGTTGTAGTGCAAAGAATTCTGATCAGCACTGGTTGCAATTCCAGAGTCTCCCAGAGCACCACCCCTTGCATCAGGCGCAATTCGCAGAAATGGAACCGCTGATAGAATAGTATTTGGAAGGCAATCGCCATTGGAATCCGTTATACAGCCTACCGTAGCATCATATCCCTGTGCTAAGCTCTCTTGAGTTGTCATTAGAGCCAAGGAGGCAATAATTATAAGACATAAGTTTTTCATAGTATTTCTATTGCAAATCATTCCTTACTGTTTTTTATGGAATGAGCTTGTAGTTGATTGTTATTCTATAATCTATTTTGGACCCTTACAGGCACTCAAAGATAGATATTATTAATTTATTTAATTTAAAACTACGAGTTTCAAGAAATCGCTTTCCCGACTGAGATTTAACTCTGTGGATGAAAGTTTTATTTTATACAGATATATACCTTTTGCAAGTTTGTTGCCAAAATCATCTCTTCCGTCCCACACGATATCATTTATTCTGCTTCCTGAAGCAAATCTTGAGTCAGTAATCGACTTTACTAGCTTCCCAGATATAGTATATATGTTGATTCCTATATCTACCTGGCTATTTGTCAAGTCATGGTCAAAAAGAAATTCAGTACGCGTGGTATATGGATTAGGATAGTTATAGGCATTACTTATC
>CAYNJK010000154.1:0-7971 GCA_964397575.1 uncultured Saprospiraceae bacterium | reverse complement strand
ATGTAAGTCAGATAGTTGTGCCTCTTTCTGATGATAATAATATCCTTCAGCAAAGTACAATTACAAATGACGAAGGGCGGTACATCTTTGCTGACCTTGTATCCGGCTCTTACTATGTGGAGTTCCAAGTAGAAGAATTTCTTTTTACAGCTGCTAAGACAGGTGGTATTTCAATCTTAGATTCTGAAGTGACAGACCTTACCGCGGGTACAACTAGTATCATAGAGTTAGCAGCTGGAGAATTTGTCTTTGGTATTAATGCCGGTCTCTTAGAAGCGCAAGAAGTATTAGGTATCATAACTGGTACAGTGTGGTTAGATAATGATGAAGATGGTCGTTTTACAATCAATGAATCTGGTGTAGATTTGATAGCGGTTAGCTTGTTTGATAACAATGACAATCTGGTCAATACTACAGTGACTAATGCTGAAGGAAAATACACTTTTGAAGATGTGTCATCAGGTACTTATTATGTGCAATTTGCAGTAGGCAATCATACTTTTACTTCTGCTAAAGCCGGGGGTAATTCTATTTTAGATTCAGAAGTGATTGACTTTGATGCTGGGACGACAGATCTTATAGAAGTGGCGGCAGGCGAATTCGTATTTGGGATAAATGCAGGTCTTATCAGACTACAAACAAATCCTTTCTCATCCATCAGTGGAACAGTATGGGGCGATGAAAATCAGAATGGTTTTTTCGAAGTAACAGAGTTGCCAGTAGGAGGTGTAGAAGTTGTCTTGTTTGATCAAGGCGGTACTGAGCTAGACAGAGTACTTACCACACGACTAGGAGGTTATTTATTTGATAATCTTAACCCTGATTTTTATGAGCTACAATTTATCATTTCTGACGAATTCAGCTTTACCACTCCCTTGTCTGGAGGTACAGCAACTAATGATTCTGAAGTAACAGATCTCGATTCTGGAAAGACACGAATTTACGATCTGTCAGCAGGAATTGATTTAGAAAATATCAATGCCGGTATTTTTACAAAAAATACTGGAGAAGAAAATGGGCAAGTAAGTGGAGTCGTATGGTTGGATGAAGACCAGGATGGTCTGTTTGGTGCTACAGAAGCTGGTATTCCAGCCATCACAGTCAGTTTGTATACAGAAGCGGATGTACTTGTAGAATCTACTATGACTGATACTAATGGGACTTATAGCTTTGGGGCCTTGTCGCCAGGATCCTATTATGTGTCATTCGAAAATCCTATTGATCATATACTCACAGTAGCAAAGGCTGGTGGTATTTCAGACCTAGATTCTGAAGTAATAAATCTAGCTAGTCTAAGTACAGGAGTATTTGAAATACTACCTGATACTGACCTTACTGGTATCAATGCAGGTTTTTATCTTCCGACTTCTCTTGGTCCAGCGGATCTAGGTGGAGTAGTTTGGGAAGATATAAATGGTGACGGACTTATAACAGATGGAGAACCTTTCCAAGAAGGAATTAATGTGAATTTGTTAGATGCCCAAGGCAACATTCTGCGTAATACTGAAACAGATGATTCAGGCAACTATGTATTTACTGATTTAAATCCAGCAAGTTATCTTCTAGAATTTGATTTGCCATTAGACACAAAAGCAACGTTCCAAAATAGTGGGACAAATCCTAGTATAGATTCTGATGTGAACGTCGCTGGATTTACTGAGCTTATTACTCTTACAGATGTGGATATCACCGGTGACAATGAAGGATATTATTTTCCAGTAAGTATAGGAGATTTCGTCTGGCTCGACATCAATGAAGATGGAATCCAAGATGCAGAAGAACTAGGCGCTAATAATTATATCTTAAGTTTATTCACTAGTAGTGGTGATTTTATACAAAGAGCTTTTACCACTTTTGATGTTCAAGGGCAGCCAGGTTTTTATAGGTTTGCAGATTTGGCGCCGGGCACTTATTATGTAAGTGTCATCTTACAGCAAGGTGTTACTTTCTCACCTACTGAGGCTACAGATACAGCTAGTGATTCTGATATTACCAATGCCAATGGTCTAGGATCTACAAGTAATTTGGTTCTTGTTTCAGGTGAGCAGAAAGATGATATAGATATAGGACTCATTTTGGCGCCATCTACCTTAGGCGATAGATTGTGGGTAGATGCAAATGGTGATGGAATACAAGATGATGATGAGGAGGGTCTGGACGGCATTACTGTAGAGCTATACAATATACAGGATGAGCTCGTGGCTAGCACGACGACAGCTACAATCGGGGGTCAGTCAGGCAGCTATCTCTTCGAGGACATATATCCGACTGATTATTATGTGAGATTTGATTTGCCACAGGGATATGTTACCACGCAGCCAGATAAAGGTGGTGTGGATTCTATGGATTCTGATGTAAATAATTCTAATGGAGAAGGGTCTACGAGTATCTTTTTATTATCACCAGGCGAGGTAGATTTGGATGTGGATGGAGGTATCTTCTTGAGTGCGAGTATAGGTGATAAAGTGTGGCATGACAGAAATCTTGATGGCTTCCAAGACAGCAATGAGCCAGGGGTGGAGAATGTAGAGGTAGAATTATATCAGGTTACTGATGAGGGAACCAGACTTATAGATGCAACTCTTACTGACAATCTAGGTAACTATATTTTTGAGAACCTTCCTAATGGAGATTACTTCCTCATTTTCTATCCTCCAGATGATTTTGAAATGACGGACCCAGTTGTTGGAGATAGTGATAGAAACAGTGATGCAAGTAAGACTGGCGTCACAGATATTGTTTCGATTGTCAATAGCTTATCGCATACCGATATAGATGCTGGTCTGATCAGACCATCCAACCAGATAAGAGGTTTTGCTTGGAATGATACAAATAGAGATGGTCTTTATGATACTAATGAGTCCTTTTTAGAAGGAGTGACTGTCTGGTTGCTCAATGATGATGACCAGCTCGTTTTAGAAGGGGCAACAGACATTGCTGGCGTTTATTTGTTTGATAACATACCAGATGGCGATTACTACGTGAAAGCCATTCCGCCAGCTGATTTCGAACATACAATTCAGAATTTCGGACCTGATGATACTATAGACTCTGATTTGGATGCTGAAGGTGATTCTGAGATATTCAGTTTTAGCGGATCTACTGTAATCAGAAATGTAGATGCAGGCTTCTTTACAAATGCTGGTAGACCATCATCTATCTTTCCTAATCCGATATCTGGACCTACAATGAGACTAAGTACAGTAATCTATCAGGATGGATTATCTGTAGATTACCTAATTATGGATAGGTCAGGACAGGTGATAAGTAGGAGGAAGCTGGATAGTAATGCACAACAGGGTAGTGCGGTCTATGATATTCCTGTACAAGATATAGATGCAGGTAATTATTTATTTCGACTAGCTGTAGGAAATGCAGTAGAGTCTTTACAATTCACAAAAATAACAGGCAATTAATGCCGATAAGATAAAGGTTTCAAATTCAAGAAAGTTGAGAATGGTCAGGGCGAAAGCCCTGACTTTTTTTGTGCTTCAATAAAGGAATCAGGCTTACGAATCGAAAGAGATGTTTTCCACGATTTCTATCCCATAACCATCTAAGCCCACTCTCTTTCTTGGGTTATTAGTCAGTAATCTTAATTTAGTGACGCCTAGCTCATTTAGAATCTGCGCACCGATACCAAGATCTCTTTGCTGCGTACTACTGGTACGCGAAGGAAAAATTTTGTGGACTTTACCTGTTTCTTGTGTTTTCTTTATTGCCTCCAAACTTGCAAGAACAGGATCGTCATCATCCTTTTGTCGGAGATAGATAAGGATCCCTTTTCCTTCTTTGGATATCTTGTCCAATGTCCTGTGTAATTGTACACCGTAGCCAGTCAGTAGAGCTCCTAAGATATCCATGGTATTGGTAGATGAATGTACTCTGGTTAGGACGGGCTCATCCTTACTCCACTCACCTTTCTTAATAGCAAGATGGGTGATGCCTGAACTCAGTTCATTGAATGCAATTATAGTAAATGGTCCATACTGCGTTTCTATATCTACGCGAGTCATCTCCTTGATCAATCTTTCTGTGGACATACGAAAGGCGACAAGATCTTTTATGGAAATCAGTTTCAGATCGTGCTTTTTTGCCAGATCGGCAAGCTGCGGTAATCTCGCCATAGTTCCGTCATCATTAAGTACTTCTACCAAAGTACCTGCAGGGTAGAATCCTGCCATCCTAGCTAAGTCTACGGCAGCTTCAGTGTGGCCCGTTCTCCTTAGGACTCCACCATCTTCTGCAATAAGCGGAAAGATATGTCCTGGTCTTGCAAAGTCCGTGGGTTTGGTATTTTGATCTACAATAGCTTTTATTCCTGTAGATCTGTCATAAGCTGAGATTCCAGTTGTACAGCCTTGTCCTATGAGATCTATGGATACTGTAAAGGCAGTTTCGTGTAATGCGGTGTTACTTGCTACCATCTTATTGAGTTCCAGCTCTTGTGCTCTTTCTTTTGTCACTGGAGTACATATTAGACCTCTACCGTGCTTGGCCATGAAATTGATGATTTCTGGCGTTACCTTTTCAGCTGCACAGATAAAATCTCCTTCATTCTCCCGATCCTCATCATCTACGACTATTATAATTTTGCCAGCCTTGATATCATCTATTGCATCTTGTATCGAATCCAGCTTTATTTCAGTGTTATTTTCCAGTTCTATCATATGTAGGCAATATTAATATTCTTTTATCAAAGTCAAGGGTAGAAGCACTCTGCATTATAACTACTTACCAAGTTAAATGTTGCCTTTGTTTTCAAGCTGAGTGATTTTGACTTACTTTTGATTTTATATTGTATTTGTTTTTTCTAACTAATTCTGCAAGTAATTATGAGAATTTCTCAACTTTTATGTAGCCTGTTTGTGCTGACTCTAGCAATATTTGCCTTATCTAGCTGTGGTAATGATGAAGGTTGTACAGATCCATCTTCAGCTAATTTTGACCCAGAAGCCCTAGTAGATGATGGCAGTTGTACGTCATATGCAAGGACAAGTTTTTTTGGTAACTATCTCGGAGATTTTGATTGTGCTGATCCTCTATTGAGCTCTCGCTTAGATAATGACAGCCTGATGTTTAGTGTCAAAGAACCTGTTTCCAATGCCAATGTGCAAGCTATTATTTTAGGTCTGAATATAGACGGCATTCCTGTAGATCTGGAAGGTATGATAAATGATGCAGGTACACGACTTACTATAGATGATATGCTACAAAATGTTAGTATTCCTGATCTATTAGCTCCTGGTATAATTACAGTTGTAAATGTAACTGGACTAGGCTTCGCTGACCTCTCTTCAGACGAAACCACTCTTACTGGAGAATTAGAGTTGACCTTAAGCTCTACCGATGGCAGTCTTACAATCATGGATATCTGTACTTTAGTAGGGACTAAACAATAAAAATTACGGCTCTCAGATGCTACATCTTAAACAAGAATAGCGTTATATTTGCAGCCGCTTCCAAAGCAGGTCGCGTAGCTCAGCTGGATAGAGCATCTGCCTTCTAAGCAGACGGTCCCAGGTTCGAATCCTGGCGCGATCACAAAAAACCTCTGTAAGTCTTTGATTTACAGGGGTTTTTTCTTTATGCCTAGGATTTGTCTGATATTCGGGACTCTTCATGATTTTGACTGTTAATAATCTATTTGCTTTTTGCCAAAGCACTGTACTACGTATTCTACTCAATTGATTTATTTAAGACGATTGGAAAATGTATATCTGATCTATTTCACCTTTACATCTAGTTTTTTAAATCTCTCACTGTAAAGGACCATCGAATTCCGAGGTAGAGTGGGCCAAAATGCCGAAAACACCTAAGTTTAATAAAGGAGAGTTGATATATTTATTAAAAAATTACTAATCATGTCTAAGCTCATTACGATTGTATGTTTTCTTTTTGTAGTCCAAATCTCAGCACAAGTAGATGACCCATGGAAATCTGAGACCTTCTCTGGTCTCGAATTCAGGTCTATAGGTCCTGCATTTATGTCCGGTAGAATTGCCGATATAGCCATTCATCCTGATAATGAAAGTGTTTGGTATGTCGCTGTAGGTTCTGGTGGGGTCTGGAAGACAGAAAATGCGGGCAATACTTGGAAGCCTATCTTCGATAATGAAAGCTGCTACTCCACCGGCTGCATCACTTTAGATCCTCAGAATCCTAATGTTGTATGGCTGGGAACGGGCGAAAACGTAGGAGGTCGTCACTTGAGTTTTGGTGATGGTGTATTTAAAAGTACGGATGGTGGTGCCAGCTGGCTCAATGTCGGTCTGGAACAATCAGAACATATATCCAAGATTATTGTCCATCCAGAAAACTCTGATATCGTATGGCTGGCTTCACAAGGACCTTTATGGAGTAAAGGCGGTGAGAGAGGTGTCTACAAGACCACTGATGGTGGACGTAATTGGAAGCAAGTGCTCGGTAACAATGAGTGGACGGGTGCTACTGAGTTGGTTATAGATCCTCGTAATCCTGATGTGCTTTATGCAGCGACCTGGGACAGACATAGAACTGTCGCAGCCTATATGGGTGGTGGCCCAGGCACTGGCTTATGGAAATCTACTGACGGTGGTGACAACTGGACTGAACTGAAGCAAGGGATTCCAGATTCTAACCTTGGTAAGATAGGCTTGGCTATTTCTCCACAGAATCCCGACGTGCTCTACGCAGCTATAGAGCTGGATAGGAGAAAAGGCGCTGTCTACAGAAGTGCAGACCAAGGTCTAAGCTGGACAAAAATGTCGGATGCGGTTTCTGGTGGGACAGGGCCTCATTACTATCAGGAACTTTATGCTTGCCCGCATAACTTTGACAGAATCTATCTTATGGATGTACGTATACAAGTATCTGATAATGGTGGACGCAATTTCAGACGACTGTCAGAAAAGTACAAGCATTCGGATAATCATGCTATTGCTTTCAAAAAAAGCGATCCCAATTATCTATTAGTAGGAACCGATGGAGGTATCTATGAAAGTTTCGATCTGGCTCAGAACTGGAAATATTTCAGCAATTTGCCACTGACCCAATTTTATAAAATTGCTGTAGATGATGCAGCACCATTTTATAATGTATATGGCGGTACCCAAGATAACAGTACCGAAGGTGGTCCTTCTAGAACAGATAATATCCAAGGCATCCAAAATGGAGACTGGAAAGTTGTGCTCAACTGGGATGGACATCAGCCTGCTTGTGAGCCAGGCAATCCAGATATTATGTATGGACAGCGCCAACAAGGAACTCTGAGTCGTATAGATTTGAAAAGGGGAGAGGTCATGGACATCAAGCCACAAGCTGGTCCGGGCGAGCCTTACGAACGGTTTAACTGGGATGCACCTATTCTTATAAGTGAAAACAAACCTGAGCGCATATATTTTGCTTCTCAGCGTCTGTGGAAATCTGAAAACAGGGGAGACACTTGGACAGCTCTCTCAGGAGATCTTACGAGGAACGAAGATAGAATCACCTTGCCTATTATGGGAAGAGTACAGAGCTATGACAATCCTTGGGATGTCTTTGCGATGTCTACCTATAACACTATTGCCAACATAGCAGTTTCGCCAAAGAATGAAGATGTCATCTATGTAGGTACAGATGATGGTCTCTTACAGATGACTGCGGATGGTGGTAAGACGTGGACAAAGAAAGAAGTGTCCTCTATCTCTGGCGTACCCAGTCGCGCCTATGTTAATGATATCAGAGCAGACTTGCACGATGAGAACACCGTCTACTTAGCGATGGACAATCACAAAGAAGGTGATTATAAACCTTACCTTTTTAAAAGCACAAACAGAGGTAAGACCTGGACAGCAATCAATAACGGTATACCTAAAAGAAATCTAGTCTGGCGTATCGTCCAAGATCATGTTAATCCCGATCTGCTTTTTATCGGTACAGAGTTCGGTGTATATTTTACGGTCAATGGTGGGCGAAAGTGGACACAGCTTAAAGGTGGACGTCCGACAA
>CAYNJK010000153.1:0-7972 GCA_964397575.1 uncultured Saprospiraceae bacterium | reverse complement strand
CCTCTTGTATCTTGATACACCGCCCATATCTGCTTGTCCAATTCGGAAACCTCTTGGCCGAATACAGCTTTGGAAGTTTCTGTGGGTCTATATGTGCTTTGCTTCTGCCCTGTTTTTTGCTGCCCACTGCATGAAAGCAAGGCGTTCGTAATAAGAATTACTAGTGTTAGTATGGCTGGACTTATGCGCATTGTTGTTTTTGTTTTTTGGTTTCGGTGTCTATAGTTTCTGAAAAAGCTTTGATGACAATAGTGGAATATAGTTTTCGGTTACACTAGTTATTCTGAGATTTTAAATAAAGCTGGACTCGCATTGTGCGCCAAATTATAAGTCTGTTCCTGAAACATATTGTAACTTGAGATACAAACTACCTTAATGGCTGAAGATAAAAATAGACAGATACCAGATAAAATCATAAGAACACATATGCTGCTTTCTATGGGTGCTGGCCTTGTACCTCTGCCCTTATTAGATGTCGTTGCCGTTACCGCTATTCAAGTAGACATGCTGAAGCAACTCTCAGCTCATTATAATATTCCATTCACAGAACAAGCTGGCAAAAGTTGGATTTCGGCCATAAGTGGGTCGGTGCTTGCAAGAATGGGAGCCAGTTCTCTGAAGGCTATTCCAGTTATAGGATCTATCCTAGGAAGTGTATCCATGTCCGCGTTATCCGGTGCAGGTACTTATGCCATCGGCAATGTGTTCAAAGAGCATTTCAAAAATGGTGGTGACCTAAGTGATCTCGATTTGAAAAAGGCTAAGAATTTTTTCAAAGAAAAATTTGATGAAGGCAAGCGAGTTGCTAAAAAGTTAGATGATGAAATGGAAGATGCCGATCGCTCCGATTCCAAAGAAGAAAATAGTGCCAGGCAGGAGCAAGACAAGAATAAAAAGAGCTTTGTAGAGCAACTGGAAAACCTCTCTCAAATGATGGCAGATGGCCTTCTGAGCCAAGAAGAATTTGATAGTCTAAAGAAGAAGATTATGGATAGAGAGAAATAAATAGCACTACCCGCCTAATTTATAGCTCTTTACTCAAGGTATGAGACACAAAAGGCTAAGCCCTATGCTGCTGCGACAAGTTGTATTCTTGCGGATGGTAATAGCTTTGATTCTCCAATTTGGCTCCTTTTTACCCTCAAAATGCCTATTTTAACGGTTTATCTATTGATAATTATTAAAAGTTATTGTTTTGAAATCGAGAATATTCAAAGTATGCGCTTTCTTGGCAATTTTAATTTTTGCTGATATCTCATTACTGGGACAAGCAGTATATAAGCAGGGATCCCCACCCTCAATGAAAACAAAACTTGTTGATGCTCCTGCAACAGTGGAGTTACCGCCACTAGATTATACGCGGCTGATCGCTGAAGATCAAAAGGACAAAGAGAGCAACGAACTGTTTAGATTTGGATACGTCCATGTTGTTAACTATGATCTTAGTAATTCTGGCACCTGGTCGACCTTAGACAATGGCGATAGAATATGGAGACTTAGGATCTATGCTCCTGAGGCACAAACGATCAATATTAACTATAGCCAATTTTCTATTCCGACGGGAGCAGAACTCTACGTCTATCCGGAATCTCAAACCAACATCTTAGGACCATTTACTATACAGAACGAAAAGTCTAATAACCGCTTTGCAACAGGATTTACCAAAGGTGAATATTGCATTGTAGAATATTATGAACCCCTGGCAGATCAGGGAGAAGGTAATATTGTCATAGACGGTATAGTACATGGTTACAGATCCGTAAGAAATGAGGTCAATAGCGCCTTGAGAGCTTTCCAAGATTCTGGTCAGTGCAACAATGATGTCAATTGTACTATCGGTAATGGATGGGAGGACCAGATAAAATCTGTAGGTCTTATTCTGACTGCTAACAATTCTAGATTTTGTACCGGAGCACTTATCAATAATACAGGAGATGACTGTAACTCCTATTTCCTCTCAGCAAATCACTGTTTTGCAAATGATAATCCAGGAGATGTTCTTAATGATATATTCATGTTTAATTATAATAGTCCTACGCCAGCTTGTCCTGGTATTCCTACTGGTGATGGTCCTACAAATCAGACTGTGCAGGGAGCAACTGTGATTGCAAAAGCTGTAGATTCGGACTTTTGTCTACTAGAGCTTACTGCAAATCCGCTGAACTTTTATGACGTATACTATTCGGGGTGGGATCGTACTGCAGGTGCTTCGGCAGGTGCAGCGGGTATTCATCATCCGTCAGGAGATGTAAAGAAAATAAGTTTTGAGAATGCCACACTTCAGTCAGGAAGTTTTGGTGGTAGTCCTGCTGGGACGCATTGGGTAGTACCTAATTGGGACCAAGGAACTACTGAGCCCGGATCTTCTGGGTCACCACTATTTGATATGGCAAACCAAAGAATAATTGGACAACTGCATGGCGGAGGTGCTGCCTGTAATGGCAATACTAACAATGGTGCCTCTGATTCCTATGGCAAGATAAATTATTCCTGGGATCAAAATGGAAATGCTAACACTGCTCAGCTAAGTAGTTTTCTAGATCCTTTAGGTAATGGTGCAATGGTAATGAACGGAAATGACTGCTCCACTCCTGTGCCACCCGTAGCTGGCTTTGGTCCAGCAGATGGTTCTGGTTTTACCTATTGTTCAGGAGGAGGCGATATCGCCTTAGAGGACGCTTCTACAGGAAGTCCTATGTCCTGGTCATGGACCTTTAGTGGTGCCGGAGTATCTCCTACAAGCTCTACAAGTATAGACCCTGTAGTCACTGTCAGTTCCACTGGCACACTTACTGCAACACTGGTCGTCACTAATGCTCAGGGTACTGATATGCTTACACAGACTTATCCTGTTACCATAGACAACTGTACGATGACTAGTGATTGTGATACACCAGCACTTGCTATCCCTGACGACAATGCAACTGGTATAAGTACGACTATAACTGTAGCGAATAATGATCCTATCCAAGATCTCAACATTGATATAGATATTTCCCATACTTACGTGGGTGACCTTATCATCACTATAGAGCACCTAGGTGTTACGGCCACGATACTGGATAGACCCGGTGTTCCTGCTTCTAATTTTGGCTGTGGTGAAAATAACATTACGGCCATCTTCGATGATGAGGGTACCGCTGCGGCAGAAACAACGTGTAATACTGGGACTGCCATAAGCGGAAATGTTATCCCTAATCAATTGCTCTCGGCATTCGATGGACAAAGTGCCGCAGGTGTCTGGACAATAACGGTATCTGATAATGCTGGACAAGATACAGGTACGCTTAATTCGTGGTGCTTAGATATCACTACTGTCAGCTCTAATTCAGGAACACCTTGCTTTAGTCTGTTAGACCACAGTAATGGTCTGATGCAAACAGAAATCGGTGTGGCAGATTATGAGTCTGGTGACTGGATTATAACCACCTTGCCGACTTCTATAGAACCCGGTGCATCTGTAGATTATGATGCTGTAGATTTTATAGAACTTAACGGTGACTTCGAAGTTAAGTTAGGTGCTGTATTCGAAGCCTTCATAGATGGTTGTAATAATGGTGGCGGTGGGAATAACTAAAGTATATATGAACACCAAGCTAATAGCAGTATTTATCCTCTGCGGGTTCATTATAGCTTGTACGACTAACCCCAGTTCTACAACTGTACAAAAACAGAAAAACGAGGTTTTAGTATTAGGGACTATTCATAGTGGACATCTGACTGACAGTGTTTATAACAATAACTATGTCGAAAGATTGATCCGAAAGATTAATCCTGATTATATACTTGCAGAAATTCCGCCAGACAGAATGGACGCTGCCATGAGCGGTTTTGTCAGAGATGACAGCATATCCGAACCGAGAGTCAGACGATTCCCAGAATATGTTGACGTCGTTTTCCCATTGACAAAAGAAATGGATTTTGAAATCATCCCGACGGCTGGATGGACACGGCCGATGGCACAGGAGCGCAGCCAAAAACTGAAAGCCATAAGTCTAGACCCTGAAAGGATAGAAGATTGGACAGCTTATAGAGCAGCTAATGCTCTGTCCGACTCCCTTTATAAGGCAACAGGAAAAGTTAACGACCCTTACTTCATACATACGCATGCCTATGACAGTATCCAAGATGTAAGTCTTCAGGTATATAATCGTCTCTTCAATGTAGAATTAGGTCTCGGTGGCTGGGAAAACATTAATATCGCTCATTATTGGAATATTGAAAAAGCCATAGAAAAACACCGTTATAAAGGCAAACGTATGCTGATCATTTATGGTGCTGGACACAAGGGGTGGTTTCTAAGACAGCTACGTAAGCGCGACGATATCAGCCTGCTAGAGATGAAGCCATTTCTAGATGCTATACATACGGAGTAAGATGACTCTGCCTGTTCTACTGCACTTACGTTCTTGCACAGTGAAATATGTACTAAAACAGCTATTAATAAATGTTACGCGACCTCGGTCCCTCTGGCAGCTTCCCACAACTGATACCAGTCTTCACGACTAAGGTCTATGTCCAATGCCCCTCTGATAGCTTTGATTCTACCGACTTTGGTAGATCCGTAGATCGGAATAATCTTAGAAGGATGTCTGAGTAAGAAGGCTATGAGTATCTGGTCTAGTGTTGCGTTATGTTTTTCCCCTAACGTTGTTGCCATTTTCTTTATGCGCTGGATTTCAGGACTGTTCTCGTCTGAAAACATTGCACCTCCTCCAAAAGGTGACCAGGCAGTAGGCCTTATTCCATGACGAAGACACTGATCTAGCGTTCCATCATCGAAGGCAGATCTGTGCAGCAAAGATATCTCCAGCTGATTTGTTACCAATGGTGTAAAGCTGTTCAGCAGCTCAAATTGTGAAAACGTGAAATTGGATACACCAAACGCCTTTACCTTACCTGCAGCCTTTAAACTGGCAAAGGCTTCAGCTATCTCATGTGGGTCCATCAGATGATCGGGGCGATGAATTAAAAACAAATCCAAAACCTCCACTCCCAGCTCTTTCAACGAATTTTCTGCTGACCAGATGAGATGTTCCTTTGACGTGTCATACGACTTCAACTGGTGGTCTGGTCTGTTAGCTGTTATCAGTCTGATACCGCACTTAGTTGTAATTTGGATTTTAGACTTCAGGTCAGGTCTCCTCTTTAGCACCCTCCCAAATCGCTCTTCTTCGGTATAGTGGCCATAGATGTCCGCATGATCAAAGTCTTTAAAACCTAAGTCGACACAGGCATCTATAAAAGTTTCCAGTGCACTGGTAGAAAGCTTGCTGCCCCAGTCACCGAGTCGCATCGTGCCTATGATGAGAGGTGAAAAATCAATTTTAGGTCTATTATTTCTATCCAATTTGCATCAAGTTTAGAATATTTATTTCACCATCCTTTAGGAAGATACTAGGCCTCTAGAGACATTAAAACGATTACGATTCTGGATTAGTAACATCTCTCAGAGCAACCTATTATTGTGGGGTCTCTTCTTTTTTATTTCCTACTTAGATTCTCTCTAAAGGGGAGCTCACTGGACAATTGCATTATCATCACCTGCTCATCTGAGAAACTGTATTCTTTCAGATAGCACGGCTTATAATAAGACATATAGTTTTCTATAATCGGACTATATGTATGTCCTTTTTCACTTTCTAGTCCGACCATATCGCACTTCGTATAATTTACGTAGACTTCGAATACTGTTCCCGGGTCTGGTGGTGTATCACAAAGCCTATCTCCTACTAAGTAACAATCGTCGCTATTAAATACATCCTTTCCGAACAGCTGTTGTTCGAACGTATGGTAGAGTCCAAAGAAGTGTCCCATTTCGTGCGCCACAATTTTGTCATCCAATAAATCAAATCTGCTCAGAACAATATTATTAGTTCTGTCCGATAAAATATATGAAAAACCTCCCACTTTGGCACAACTTATACTGGTAGGCGTTACATCACAAAACTCATCTCTGTACTCCATGACATATATCGTGAGCACATCTGGTTTGTCATTGATGCCGGAAAATGTATCATAGATATTATCACTATTATGTGACAAGTCTTCGATGCATAAATTTTGGTCTAGTTTTCCTATTTCATCTATATAAAATTCAAAGTTGGCTTTGGCAAAAGAATTATTTAGCCCTGCGACTGCCTGTGTCACCTCTTTGGTATTTACGGAATCGCTCTTAGGGTTTACATAGACAAAGCGGATGGGGAATTTCTTGGTTTGAAAACTCATCAACTTGTCTTTTATAGAGTCTAGTTGGATAAACTTATATATAAGTTCCGCATTCTCTTTATGTATACTGGCATCACAATTAATCCGGCACCATTTTTTATTCTCTTCGACTTGAGAACTTGCTAGCAAGCAGTGTAGTAATGCTAATAATAAGAATGTCGTTCTCATAAGGTGTATTTATAGGAGATAGTCGCTTGGGGGTTAGTTTCTTTTATCTATACCCCAGTGTAACTTATGCCTGATGGTATTCATGAAATTATCCCCCTCCAGTTGTATCAACTTGGTCTGAAAAGGATTCTTTTTTAAGGTCAGTTTATATTCAGAAGTAACGGTTGTATATCTGCTGTCTAGTGTACATAAGTAGTTTTCTGATCGTCCCTCTATTTTAAAGGTCAACTCATGATCACTAGATAAGACCACTGGTCGCACATTTAGATTATGAGGAGCAACTGGTGTCAGGATAAAGTTGTCAGCAGTCGGGAAAATTATAGGACCACCACAACTGAGACTATAGCCTGTAGATCCTGTCGGTGTAGAAACGATAAGTCCATCTGCCCAGTAGGAATTAAGAAAGTTGCCGTCTACATAAGTATGAAGAACTATCATAGACGAATTGTCCCTTTTTAGCAAGGTAAAATCATTCAGCGCATAATTCTTGTCTCCAAAGGTTCCAGGCTCCGTAGTCAGCTGCAACATAACCCTAGAACTAATACTATATTTCTTCTCTAATAGTAAATCTATAGCCTGCTCTATTCTCGTTTGTTCTATACTTGCTAGAAATCCAAGCCTGCCCATATTTATGCCTAAAATAGGAATTTCCGCTTTGCGTATAAGTGTGACTGCTGATAGTATGGTTCCGTCGCCACCTAGGGTGATGATGACCTCTGGCCCATATTCTAGGAGTTCTTTGTGGGAGGCAATGATATCTGCGCTACCCAAATCAAAGGGTGCTTCCTCGGTAAGACCTCCTGCAAATTTGTACTCTATCCCCTCTTTTTGGAGCTTGGCCAATAGCATATGAGTATATTGCTCATAATCAGCTTTCCATTTCTGTCCGTATATAATTGTCTTCATGCTTGCCTCTAAGGTATCAGAAAGATATAGAATTGTGCAAAAACAATCCGTGTTCGCCTATATCATTAAAACTGTACTCAAAGCTAAACAGAAAATTATTAAAGAAGATAAGGTCCAGTGCAGGCCCTCCACCATAGATTAGCCTATTGTTTAGAAAATTTGTGTCTGTATAGGTGCGCTCATTGACATAGGCAAAGTCAAAATTGGCTCGAAGAAAGACGGTAAGGTTCATTTTTTTAAACTGCTGAGGCAGTCTCTTCAAGGTGTTCAGGTTGCCATCAAACAGGCGCCACTTAAAATCGTTTAAGCTAATCGCATAGTCGGTGCCATCCATAACATACAACTCATAACCGCTTACGATGTCTCTGCTCCACCCTAGTCCGGTATTATTAGCAAAGGCAACCACGTTTCTGTTGAGATTGGTTTTGCCTTTGTTTCTTGTACTGAAAATGAAGTTCTCATTGCTCTTCAAAGAATGATGTATCTCAAAGCCCAACTCCATACTCAGATTGTCGTAATCGCCAAAGATGCCCAGTCCTTCTTTTTTTATATTCCCAAATATGAGGTATCCGCCCTGTGGATAATTGGAATAGAGTCGCTTATCATAATTGAAATCATATTCTATAAAGAAAAAACGTAGATCTGTCTTGCCATCCAAAAAGTAATCTGG
>CAYNJK010000152.1:0-7980 GCA_964397575.1 uncultured Saprospiraceae bacterium | reverse complement strand
CCTATGATTTTATCTTTGATACTATTGGAGGCAAAAGGGAGGATTCTGAAGGGAAGTAGCTCCATGTCATTATAAGATCGTCTCCTCTCTTAAAGCTACAGTTATTTTTTCGTATGCCTTCACCACATCATTATATAACTGACCTGGCATATGGGACGCAGTAGCCCTTTTCTCATTTATTTTATTCTTAGATATACTATTCAAAAAACTTTTTATTTGGGATGTCATCTGCTCTCCTTCTTCTATGAGCCAGCCAGCAGTTTGTAAGTAATCCCAATTATCACATTCCTTTATTCCGTGAAATAAGAATAGCGAGCTTTGATGAACCGCACTTACCAATTTTGATGGCACACATACATTGACAAATTCTGACTTTAGGCTGACTAGGTGTACATCTACGTGACGAAGTTTTTCTCTAGGAATATAGTCGAGCAGCAATACGCCTTCAGTGGGATTATCAGCTAAGTACTTTTTTATCACATGTGCATTATTCCCATAGACAACCAAAATAAGCCTGTGTTTTTCTGGATCTATCGTCTTTATAAAGTGCAGTACAAACTCAGCAGAATGTGCTTGTCCCATATTACCTACATAGCCAAAGTATATTTTATCTGCATTATTTTTCCAAGAGGGTTTTTCATCAGATGTTTCAACTTTGGTCTGCTGATCCAACAAAACTCCGCAGGGCAAAATGACTGTAGGGAGATCTTTGTGAAACTGTTGCTGTACATACTCAGCTTGTATACGTCCCAAAGCAATTAAAGTCATAGGCGGGTATGAATAGGTGACTTTTTTGATGTATTTATATATTGGATTTTTAGGTTTGACCAAATTAGCGGCGACAAAAGCTTCAGGGAACAAATCCATGGTCCAATACAACCACTTCTTTTGTTGCTTCCCAAATAACTTAGAGGCCCAAAACCCTAAAAAACCAGGTGCGGTCATTACAATTATAGGACCCTTCGAAACACTAAGTGCTTTTTTAATGAGTCTATAACTTTCAATAAATGAACTTAACAATCTTAAAATTTTATTCTCCCCATCATAGATAGATTGGATGGTATTCAACTCTCCTATGGGTTCACTTTCGGCGCCTACACCTTTATATTCGGCAGTGGTATATACCACCTTAACATGGATACCTTTGGCTGTAAGATATCTAGCTAGATCTGCTGCTGACTCAGCAATGACAACTTTGCTGGGAGGATAATATCTATTAACAATGGTTACTTCCATCAGAATACCATCATTATAATACTCTACTTGTCCATGAGTCGTGTATTTCCTGGAAGATATCTTTGATGGATTTTGTGATGTCCCAATTAGGATAATGGCGTTTCATCTTTCTAAGATCAGAGTAATAGCAAATGTGGTCTCCTATTCGATTCTGATTACTATACTGATATCTCATAGGTATTCCTGAAATATCTGAAATCATATCAAAGGCTTCCAATATAGAACAGGTATTGTCTTTACCCCCACCCAGATTGTACACCTCTGCAACACGTGGCGCTTTTATAAACTCTTCTATAAATCTAGCCACATCATGAGAATGTATGTTGTCTCTAACTTGCTTACCCTTATAACCAAATATAGTGTACTCCCTCTCGATGAGATTACACTTGATAAGGTAGCTTAGGAAGCCATGCAATTCGACACCACTATGATTGGGTCCCGTAAGACAGCCACCTCTTAAGCAAGTAGTAGGCATGTCAAAATAGCGGCCATACTCTTGCACAGAAATATCCGCAGATACTTTTGATGCACCAAACAAGGAATGTTTACTCTGATCAATACTAAAAGTCTCGGGAATTCCATGCTCATAGATAGGATCGTCATATTCATATCTCTTGTCCAGCTCTACCATAGAAATGTTATTAGGTGCATCACCATATACCTTATTGGTGGAAAGATGCACGAAGGGGACTTCAGTAGAATATCGACGTGTTGCTTCTAGCAGATTGAAAGTACCTACAGCATTTGTATCAAAATCTTCAAATGGGATCTCAGCAGCTTTATCATGTGAAGGCTGAGCCGCTGTATGCACGATAGCATCAGGCTTAAGTTCTGCAATCAACTCGATAACTTTCGGACGATTTCGTATGTCTATCTCATGATGATGGAAATTCTTAAGGTCTTTTGCTAACCGATTCTGATTCCATCTGGTATCGCCTCTCTCCCCAAAAAATACGGCTCTCTGATTATTATCTACGCCATGTATCTCCCAGCCCAATGCACCAAAATGCATACAAACCTCCGAGCCTATTAATCCTGAAGAACCTGTAACTAACAACTTTTTCATTGCAAGTAAAGCTAGTTATTACATATTACAATGTGTTATTCAAATTCTAAATTTGATTCGCGGGAGAGACATTATTATCTAAGAATTTGTGGATTGACTACAATTTTAACAAATGCCATTCCGATGGGAGTACTTACAATAAATCTAGCTTAGTAGAATCTTACTGAATTTAGCTTGTCCATTCAGTGCATCAAGCAAAAAATTATCCTGATGGCCATTTACTATCCAAGTCTCAATATTATTGCTTTGCGCCAGTTCTGCAGCGACTAGTTTAGACTCCATTCCGCCGGTCCCTTGTTCAGAAAAATCACTCTTTATATAAGATCTTACAGAATTAATGTCTTCTATGAGCTCTACAGTTTTCTTGTTATCATCATAGAGCCCGTAAGTATTAGTAGCAAGAATGAGTAAGTTTACATCCAATAAGACTGCAGTCAGGGCAGAAAGCTTGTCGTTATCACCAAACTTTATTTCCTCTGTGGCAGTTGTATCGTTTTCATTGATGATAGGAAGAATACCATTTTCCAAGAGTACGCTGATTGTGTTTATAATATTCTGCTTGGATGTTTCATTGACAAAATCTTCATAAGAGAGCAAGCACTGACCGACTGGTATTTCATAATCTCTAAATGACTCGTAGATTAAGCGCATGAGAAATGGCTGTCCGATGGAAGCCAGAGCTTGTTTCTCTTTTGGTTCTGAGCCAATTTTTTCTAGTTTAAAAAATTGCTAGGCTGCAGCAATAACACCAGAGCAAACCACAATAATATCATACTTGTCACGCAAGGCTACTATCTGGATGGCAATGTCTTCCAGCTTTGCTCTGGAAATTTTGTCTTTACCTCGTGTATGCGTGCCTGTTCCTATTTTGAGAACCAGCTTGTCTTTTATCTTGTCTGCAACAAGAGATTACTGCGTCTTGCTTCTTTTCCGCCTTTGAGAATAATCTTATTTCCAGACTTAAGAGCAATGGCTGTAGCTTCCACGGTTACATCTGGACGTGACTCGTATATAATCATAATCGTACCAAATGGAACAGTCTTATTCTCCACAGATATACCGTTATCATGCTCAAAGCTGTACAAGACCCTGCCTAGAGGCGATGGCTTGCTTCTCACTTGATCCAACGCGGAGATCATACCATCTATTTTCTTATCATCGATAAACAAACGATCTTATAGCGCCTTGTCACTATCATCACATTGTGCAACAACAATAGCATTCTGCTCTAGTAGTTGCTTTCTTACCTGCTCTATCTGAACAGTCATTTCTGCCAGCACCTGATCTATCTTATTTTCTTTCATTAAATCTTTGAGCTTCTAGTTGGAACACTATGTTGCAAACTGTAGTTAGGCACTAGCAGCTGCAGAGGTAATCTTGTCCAAAGCGTTACTAACCTTCTGCAAGACTTCATCTTTGCCTTCTATAGAATGTCTTTCCTTTAGATACATCGGATCATTATATGAAAGTGATACGACTCCAGCTCTCTCTGTAACAAGAATTTTCTGAGGCAGATCCAGACCAGTTAGGTCTCCTCCTAACATCAGAGGTGTACCTAATCTTGGATTACCAAAAAGAATTATTCTTGTAGGTGGTAGAGATAAATCTACAGAAGCTGCATTAGCTTGATGATTGAGCTCTAGAAGGATTTTTAGATTTGGGTTGTTTTCTAGTATGCCTTTAAGCTTGCTATAGGTATCATCAAAACTTAACTGGCTGACTTTCGTGATAATGCCATTATTCTCCATTGCTGTTTATTGTGTATTCAAAAAAAAGTGAAGCAAGAACTGTGTTTAAAATCTCAAAATTAGTTTTAATCTGCAATAATTGGTATTCAGTAGAAACTAAATAGCGTCTTCTAAAAGTCGGATATGCAATATTAAGATGTGCCTGGATTATTCTACATTAACTAAGGTCCCGGTACCTATGGAGAAAAACTTCTGCAATGCATTAAGTCCTTCTGGCGACTTTATAGATTTCTTTGCGCTCTTTACAATTTTAGGTTTTAGGTCATTGCCCTTGCCTTGTACCAGCAGGCGATATGGGGGTTTCTTCTCCACTGCAACATATTCCTTCTCAGCTGAAGATTGTCTTAATTCTAGCAGATGGTAATCCCAGGTATCCGTTAGTGTATCTTCTATCTCCACAAGTTGCTTAAAGATAGGTAAGTAACCGTCACCAAAAGCCAACCAACTGCTGGCTTGTTGTACGGAAAACAACAATTCATTTTCTTTAAGATTTTCACTTATGGTTCGTACTCCTACCATTCTATTGTCACCAAGGTAAAAATACTTCTGTAGCGTATGAGTTACCCAGACAGAAGCTAACTCATTTCTGTATCCTAATCCCTGAAGGTGCAAAGGTCTACCAGTAGATTTATTTAAGATAACATTATATTCTTTGCCAGTAAATGATTGGAAGGTTGCATTGACATAAGCTCTTCCCTCTAGATAGGTCTCTGCCGAAAATATTATTTCCGCAATATAGTTTCCTGCAAAAACTGACATGAGCTCTTGATCACTTATCTGAGTAAGATCTTTAGGCAGGGTGAAAGATGGTAGAGCGGCATCATTGATGTCTATCACTCTCTTCATATGTCCCCCCAAGGTTTCTACAAGTACATGTTGTAGACGCATACTGCCTATGGACATGACTTCCCCATAAGTTTCTAATATCTTAAGCCCTTCCGTCTCTGCCATACTAACTTCGTCAAAGCCTTGTCTGATATCCAAAACTAAGTTGTTACCATGTATATCTATCGCATTAATAAGTTTGTCAGAATTACCAATTTTCATTTCAGCCACCTCTAGCTCATCCTTTCCAAATCTGCATACTCTAGCTTGTGATTTGGAAAATAATTTTCGTTGACCATCGATATAAGCAAAGCCGAAATATCTGACATACTTACTTGGATCTTCTATTTTCTGAGGAGTCAGGGCGCCATCATTAAGTGTAAACGAACTCCCATCTTCTTCTACAATTACAAATTCTTCTTTAGGAGTCGACACATTAAAAAGCTTAGAATGCCCTATCCTGACATAGCTATTATCAATACTAGAAATAGTAATCTTTTCAGCGGCATTAGGACTGAAGGCCTTATTGTTATTGAGATCGAAATAGAATTGCTTTTGACCATCACTTACTTTGATTAACTCGCAGTTATTAAAGTGTACGTATTCGGGTTGTGTAATATGAAGAGGCTTATCATTATAGCTCAGCAATTGCCCATTAGTTTTGTCTACACCAAAACTTTCTTCATCAGTCTGAAACAACTCTATTTGTCGTTGTCCATACTCATGACTCCCTAGATGTTTTAATACCCGTCTTTCTCGAAACAGGTAGGGCTCATGTGTATATTCATCTATAAAAACCGTTCTGGACAAGCCCAACTTTACTTCTTGTACAATCAAGTCGTCACCCAAGCTTACATTAGAAGTGCCAAGTCCAGTGATTTTCTCTCCGAAATAATTAACTGTATCCAAGTTCTGATTAAATACCAACTTGCCTATCTGAATCAGTCGCTTGTTCTTGCTTACATAAAGACTCTGATTCTTAAAGAGTACAGATTGCTTACTTGCCTTAGAGTACAAGGAAGTCAGGACGTCACCTTTCAAAAATATTTTTTCTTCCAGTTTAAACCCTTCCAAATCATACCAGAATCCCCGTGCACTTTTTCTGTAGAAACTACTGGACAAGGATTCGAAATAGGCATCTGCCCATTCAGTAGAATCTTCTACAACTTGATTCTGATTATTCACCAGATATTGTCTTGTGTCAGTAGAAAAAAGAAACATCTGCCTATTAGCAGTAAGCATCACTTCCTTCACTACCGAACCCTCTATTTCGTAGAGCACTACTTTGTGCGGCAAGTGGGATAAGTCTACTGCCCTGGCATTCTGTTGTGCATCTTCTACTACAAGCACATCAGCCAGCACATGGTAGAATTTACATATGATACCATCTACTTCTCTTCCTAGAATCTCTTTATGCCTTTTTTCTGCTGTATTATTTGTCATACTACTTTACTATTCCCAATTTTTGTCTTTTCTTTTTCCACTTAAAGTCTTTACGTTGTTGCTTATAAGTTTGGGTCATAATTCTAACAAATTTATTGACCCCTTCCTGGAAGTTGCTGGTCTCCACATAATGTTCTGTGCCAAATATTTCTTCCATCACCTCCATGTGTTCCTCCTCTTCTGACTTAATAAAAATACCCTTTATTTCTACATCACTCTTTTTACGTTCTTGTTCTATAAACTCATTAAGCTCAGAAATCTCTGTAATACCTAATGACGGCTGACCATCTGTAATTACGAAAATAGAGCAGACGATATTGGCCTCTGGATTCTCTTCCAGAAATTTATTTCGAAATGCTTGCATTTTCTCATTGGACTTGGCTATGCCATCGGAAATATTGGTACCACCAGCACCTCTGTAGATCAGATCAGAATTATACATTTCTGTAATCTGTCTTAGAATTTTCAGCAAGACTTTTCTATTGGTAAACTCACTGGAAAAGCCAACAACATCTATAAAGCGGTCACTAAAAAAATGAAAGGCATCAAAAGACTTTCTATCTTCCAGACCCAATACTAAGAGGTATAGTGTTTTGAACAGATTACGCATCCTGTCATCATACATAGATCCTGAGTAATCTAGACAAAAAGTATTTATTTGTATGGCCTCTCCCAGATCCACTTTGGTTTGCATTGCTTTCATGACATCAGCACGTATCCACTTTTCATGGTCATATAAAGTATCTGGGTCAAACTCCAAACCATCACTGATATGTCTGTCTTCGCTAAAAACTACAGTCCGTCTAACGGGTAAGGCAGACTGAAATGCTTTCATGACAAAATTTACGTAGGGCTTTACTTCTTCTTCTATTTGCAATATTTCTTTGAGCCATATTGCTTTGATATTTTTATTCATGATAGTATCAGGAAAACCAAACTCCTCCATTCTGGAGTCGTAATAACTTGCTCTGTTGAGAAAAATAACCTCCATTCTTTTATACTCATGTTCCCACTTTTTCTGTAGTGTTGCATCAGAGAATGAAGGGTTATGCTGCTCTTGGTACGCAATAAGCGCTTCTAAAGAATCTAATTTAGCAATAGACTTAAGGTGTCCTTCCAGTAACTTCTTTTCTTCACGTAGTTTCTTCTTTCGCTTATTGTGCAGCTGCCTTAGCTTCTTACCTGTCTCATCTTCTAAAAGATTCCACTGAGGAATAAGATACTTGTCTTTATGTTTTACCCAGAATAGAATAGGAGATGTTATAAGATTCATGACATTTATCCTATGCGATTCTAGTCGCTTTCTGATCTTCGCTTTGCTGATACTTAATTTTTCACTATCTGCTCTTGCAAAAACCTGTGCCCGCAATTCATCTCTTTGTTCAGGTAGAAGGTCATACCAGTATTGAACACTAGAAACATATACTTCCTCCTTAGGCAGCTTAAAGTTAGGGAGACTAGAAAAATCTTCTTTGAAACTTCCATGTAGACTATATTCTGTACCCATCAAAATATCCTTAACTACACCAGTAAGGTTATATATACTCTTAGGCCCAAACTTTAGCATTTGCTTTGCCGTGAGAAATTTATACAAAGCCGCATCAGATGCATCATCTAAGATTTCCTGCAGGAACAATTCTTCTTTATCCAAATACAAAACTC
>CAYNJK010000151.1:0-7999 GCA_964397575.1 uncultured Saprospiraceae bacterium | reverse complement strand
GGTGTTTGGTTCAGCTTTTTATAAATGCTGCATACCGTGTTCTAAAATCTTTAGCAAAGGAGGCACCTATAGGCAATACCTGCTTATCTACGCTGACCGATTTTGTAGCAAGTTCTTCTATTTTATCTAAGTTCACAATATATGATCTGTGAATTCTTACAAAATTATTTGGCGCCAACTCCTTTGCATATTCTGTCAGAGAACCCAAAGTGACTATCTTCCCCTTTGCTGTTTTCCAATACAAGTATTCTTGCATGCCTTTAATGTAAGACACCTCATCCAACTTACATTTTATCAAGCTTCGTCCTTGCTTTAGAAAAATGTAATTAGAATTATCTTCTGATATGCTTATTTGATCAAGAGCCTTTTCGATAGAGAGTTGGAATCTGCTGAATGCTATAGGCTTCAGCAGGTAGTCGGTAGCATTTAAGTTGAAGCCTTCTACTGCATGTTCTGAGTAAGCAGTGGTAAAAATGACTTTGGCATTCTTAGACACGTCCTTTGCAAATTGTAATCCATCTCCATCTGGTAAGTTGATGTCCAGTAGAAATATGTCACAGTTTTCTATTTCTCCAGAATTAGTTGCTTCTTCGATAGTAGCAAAAGCACCAAGCAGTTGCAACTCCAAAAGCTGGCTGACAAACTCGGTAATTTTAAGTCTCGCCAGATATTCATCTTCTATAATGATGCAACTTGCTTTCTTCATTCTAGTTCTATCATTAATGAGGTAAAAGCTTTTTCATTTTTTATCTCGAAAACAAAATCATGTTTATCTCTATACAATAATTCCAATCGCTTTTTCAGATTTACTAGGCTGGAATTATTGCCAGTAGATGTAGATTTATGTACCTCTATGGTGTTGCGCATCGTGAGCACTAGTTGCTGTCCACTTAATTCTAGTGAGATATTCAGCTCTGCGCTGTCTTTATACTTTATGCCACTGTGCTTAAAACCATTTTCTATTATAGTTAACAGCATAAGCGGACTTATAACATATTTATTGGGAGGAATAGTATTTTGAAAGTTGATTCTGTGAGCTTGTTCTATACTCATTTTCATTAGCTCTACATAAGCGTCTAGATGCTTGAGTTCATGATCAAGCAAAACTGCTTCCTCTTTAGAGTTATATACAATGTAACGAAGAATTTCAGAGAGCTTCACTGTATATCTCATAGACAACTCTTGATCCTTTCCTATGAGGTAATGAAGATTATTAAGAGAATTAAAAAGAAAATGTGGACTGATTTGTGACTTTAAAAATTGCAATTCGGTTTTATTTTTTTCCAAGAGCAACCAAGACTTTTCTTTTTCCTGTATAGCATTTGATTTTGTGAGAAAGTAAGCGCTGCTACAAACAAATGCCAATGAATAAGGCACCGAACCAGAGAACAATTGCCAGAAGTCAAACTGAAAAGAAAGCATAGAATCTGGAAATTCTAATGCATGGATACTAGGAATAAATCCGTGCACTGTATTTAAAACAAACTGAATACAATGAAAAGAAAGACCGTAGCTCAAATATATGAGTATAAGACCCAGCACTAAATACAAAATGACTTTCCCTTTTCGATAGACCCAAGGAATAAGAACAAAAAGATTAAAGTAGACGACAAAGATTTGGATAACTACCATAGAAAGATTCTTAGCCAAGTAAAAACCAAGGTCTTTGTTATTGCTCATAAGTAGGGATTGTGTAACCCAGTAAACTATCCAAAATACGGAATGCTTTACCCATGACATACTTAAGTTATTCCTCTCCAATGGTGTCAATTATTAGATGGAATAAATATAGCTGATATAGAGAACTGAAGGACTCCATTCATTGAAAATATCAGGGCTTCCATTGAATACTTCCGATCACTTAGCAGTCATTGCTTACCTTAAGGATCATTGTTTAATCTACAAAAATTATGTTCCATGAAAATCCTTCTTGCCTTACTCTTGAGTTGCCTTGCCTATCATGTCGATGCACAGTCATATAACCTTGTATTACAAACTGATTTTGATGGGCAGGTAGTCAGTGGCAGCAAAGACCAATTGATATCTGACCTAAGAACAGGTAAGCCTGTAAGAGTGGGCTGGCAATTAGATTTTGATAATGATGGCAACCCAGACTTAGAGCATTGGGTAGACGCTACTTTTATAACAATCCTAGAAGGAGAAGTTTTCACTCAGGTAGACCCCATCTATGCCCAAGGTCCAAATGCTGAAATTCCTCAAGTCGAAATATTTCCAGACGATACTAAGTGGATGGCCGTAATCGGGACCAATAGCAAGTTACTTAATAGGTTTATCCAAAATGAAAGTGATATCCAAGAAATCGTTTTTGATGACTCGATGAATCTGACTCAAGAAGAGAAAATGGAAGTCATAAAACAAGCGGAATTAAGAACAGCTGCAATGAAAAAAGTAAATACTTGGAAGGTTACTACTTTTTGGAGCACCATGAACTGAGGCTGAGCAAGCTTGTCCTCTCTGGTTCTGAAGTCACAATTCGTTCATGACTTGATAAGGTCTATTACTCGCTAGGTGGATAACAAAGCAAAATTTTGGACGTAGACCCCGCCTTGAATTTTAGTTCCTTTATGGCTGCTGAAACAAATATTTCATCACCCTGCTCATACTCGAAGTCTTCTCCATTGCAGGTCATAAATCCAGCGCCAGAATAAATAACGGCTACATAGAAGCTGTCTTTAGTGATGACTGTATATTCTCCTTCCAGCAATAATTCTTCTAGGCCAAAGCAACTGGTATGCGTCTCATCAAAAAGAACACGGTAGGTGTAAGCTGCAGTCTGTTCTAGCACCTTTGGGCTAATCTTCCACTTTGCCAAGGCCTCTGCTTCAGAATAGCTGTCATAGTGAAAACAGTCTAACATTGTTTCCTCTCCTACCCCTTGGTGGATTAATTCTGGGCCTATCTTTAGACCATTGGGAGTTGTTTTCTCCGTACGCATAGTGTAATCAGTTGGCTCTTGTACTTCCATCAAAAAACAACCGGCGCCTATCGCATGAGGCACCCCACCGTATATCATAAATGCATCTCCAGGTTGTACTGGGATCTTATGCAGACAATCCAACATGCTAGGGATATCTTGTGTATCGAAAAGGGATTTCCACAGTTCCTTGGTTACATGCTCTTTGAATCCCATATAGACAGCAGGAAGCTCACCTTCTACTTCGCGGGAATTTAGCACATACCACGATTCGGTTTTGCCAAATTCTGAATTCAATATCGTCTTTGCGTATTGTTTGTCTGGATGCACTTGGATAGTAAGTCTTTCCATAGAGTCCAGCATCTTGATAAGTACACCTGTGGTTCCATATTTTTGAGCAAGTCGATCACCGAGATACAGCGCTGGATCAGAACTGATCAATGCTCTTAATTCATACTCTCCATCCATGGTCAGTATGATGGATTGTCCTTCGTTCTCAGGCCTGCCTTTTCCTCTGGCAGTAACCGTAGACATTATCCATTCTTCTGGAAAACTGCCATCTTCTTCTTTCGCACTACGCTTCCAATGGTCTATCAATGCACCTCCAAGATAGGTACGCCATACACGATTGAGTTTCTGCTTGAGAGGGTAATGCGCATGCTGTTGCAATTCCTGAGACATCTTTGTAGCTATATATTATGTTGTGATAAAATATCAAGTAAACTTAGATAGAACTTGTCAGAAAAAATCTTTAAAAGCTATTAATGCGACAACCAACATAAAGCAATTAAAAACAAAGGTGGCACCTAAGGCTATATTCATCCACAGGCCTATTTTATGTTCTTTCATAATTTTTTCTCTATTCAAAAGAATGATAAGAAACAAAGTAATCAGGGGCATTATAAAGGGACTAAGTGCCTGAGATGCAATCAAAATCCATACAGGTTTTCCTCCTACGATAGGCACTATAAGAGCTGAAATTGCGACCAGCACTACGATTATCTTGTAGAGTGGTTTTTTCATATCTCTAGGTGTTTTGGAATAATCAGAAATCAACCATGGAAAGAGCAGGAGATTGGGGAAAATAGATGATAAGCCTGCACCTATTATTCCAAGTGTAAATAAGGTCAGAGCAAAATCACCAGCCCAGGGACCTAACGCATTCATCATATCTGTAGCGGCATCTACTTTTGTGCCTTTAAAAAAAAGAGTACCTGTGGCACAGAGCATAATTGCAAAGCTGATCAAGAAGGTCAGAATCATAGAAATTCTGGCATCTCTATTCTCTTTAGGCAGATCTGCTAGCGTCCACCCTTGTTCTTGTACCAAGATGCTCCGTGAGGCCAGACATACCCCGGCCATAGTTGTACCTACCATACCTGCGACGATAAGACCTGTGTTTTCACCAGCAGGAAGTTGTGGGAAAAAACTTATCAAAGATTTACCTGATTCCTTTACAGCAATAATACTCGTTACAAGAAAAGCAACTGCCATAAAACCTACCAAGGCACTCATCGCCCTGATAAAGTTGGTATGTTTTCCTGTCCAAAATAAGGACAACAGAATGGCAATGAACACGATCGCAATTATTGGCTGATTTAAAAAAGAAATGGAGGTCTTTACAGAAATCCACTCCATAGCAACCTCTGCCACAACTCCCATAACGCCGATACAAGAGGATACTATAGAGACCAGCAAGGCGATTATTATAAAAAGTGTTATAGGCCTTCCAAAGGTCGACTTGAAATTATACATCAAGGTATCACCAGAAACAATTGTCAATTTACTAATCGCTACCAAGAGAAAGTAGGTGAAGAAGCACGAAAGCAATAAGGCCCATGACAAGGACAAGCCAAACTTTGCCCCTGAGATAACCATGGACGTTACACTACCGGTACCTACCACATAGCCAATGATGAAAAATGCAGGACCGTAATCTTTCAGTAATTGTCGTATCATTTTTCTAAATGATAAAGTTTGTGATGACATTTTAACAAAGGTTTATTGAGATCTTCAATTTACATTTTTTAATGGGAATATCATATAAACAAGGTAGAGCTTAGGCATTATCTTAAGTGGTTGTCTACTGAATAGGTGCTTTCGTAGTGCTCAAGATTAGTTTTTATCGAGATTGTCCTTCGTTCTTAAAAATTATACTGATATTGATATTACCATGGAAAACTATGTACTATCAATAAAGAATGTTGTAAAGGACTACAACAAACACAGAGCAGTGGACAACGTCTCTTTCGATGTGAAGAACGGCAGCCTCTTTGGGCTACTAGGTCCTAATGGTGCTGGAAAGACTTCACTTATTAGGATCATTACAACCATCACGGCAGCAGACAGCGGAGAGATATACATCGATGGCAAGAAGCAGGGCCTTCAGTCCACAGGAGACATCGGCTACCTACCGGAAGAACGCGGTCTGTACAAAAAAATGAAAGTCGGAGACCAGCTCATGTTCCTTGCAAGAATAAAGGGACTGAGCAAGTCGGATGCTAAAAACAAAATCGACTACTGGATACAGAAGTTTGATATTGCTGACTGGTGGAATAAAAAAGTAGAGGAGTTGTCCAAAGGTATGCAACAGAAAATTCAGTTTATCTCTACAGTAATGCATCAGCCCAAACTCCTGATTCTAGACGAGCCCTTCTCCGGACTAGACCCCATCAATACCAATCTGATCAAAGACGAAATATACAGAATGCGGGATGAAGGAACGAGCATCATTTTCTCTACACATAGAATGGAACAAGTAGAAGAAATCTGCGAAGAGATAGTACTAATGAATCAAGGCAGAATTATACTGAAAGGCAATGTCGCTCAGATAAAAGAAGATTATAAGGAGAACCTATACAGTCTGAAGGTACATGGTTCAGCGCGAAATATCAACGAAACAAATTTCACTATCACAGATAGAAAGGATGATCAACTTATCATAAAGGCCTCAAGTGGATATAACTCCAATGACATACTGAGTTCTTTAATTAATGATGGTGCCATCATAGAAGCCTTTGAAGAAGTCAAACCTTCGCTGAATGATATCTTTATAAGAACAGTAAGAGCCAGCCATGAACAATAGTATCATACAAGTCGCAAAGAGAGAATATCTCACCCGTGTTAAGAGCAAAACTTTTTTGGTCACCACGATTTTAGCACCCCTACTTATAGTAGCAGTGATGGCTCTCCTAATTTTTCTGTCTACCAGAGGATCTGATGAATCCAAGAAAATAGCGGTGCTTAATGTGTCTGAGATGCGCATAGAGAAAATTGTACAACGTCAAAATCTAAATTTTGATTACTCCTACAACAGTCTAGAAAATGCTTTAGCTGCATACAAAAACAAGGAACTAGATGGTGTTCTACTCTACCCTTCTGTAGAATTATCTGAGACAGATTACAAGCTTGAATTTTATTCTGATGACCAGCTGGCTATAGACGAGATACTTACAATAGAGTCCTTTTCTAAAAAAGAAGTACGCAAGTATAGAATCAATGCCTTTGGACTAGATGAAGAACAGCTCAAACTCATAGATGCTGATGTTACCATAGAACCCAAAACGGTGTTGGACAAAGAGAAGGAAATTACGTCCATTACTAGTATGGTTACTTCTGGTCTAGGAGGCGTAGTAGGCTATGGCTTATTCTTCATAATAATCATCTATGGCAGCATGGTAATGCGCAGTGTCACCGAAGAAAAAATAAATAGAATAGTAGAGGTCCTTATTTCTACCATCAGACCTTTTGATCTCATGATGGGCAAGGTTATAGGTGTCGGTCTCGTAGGTCTTACACAAATCTGTATTTGGATTATACTTCTTCTCATTCTTACATCTATCGGGGCCATCTTTTTAGGTGATCTATTGCTAGAAACTGCTGCTACGCCTGATATCACTCAGGCCGTACCAGAAATGCAAGATGCTGGGAAGGAGGCTCAAGAAATGATAACTCAGGTTTTTAAAGAAATTCGCTCCATTAACTGGCTGAAAATTATTCCACTATACTTGTTTTACTTTCTAGTAGGCTACTTTACATACGCTGCATTATTTGCCGCCATAGGTTCTGCTATGGGAGATGACATACAAGAAGCACAATCATTGACTATGATAGCCACTATGCCGTTAATGGTATCACTCTATATTGGAGTTTCAGCAGTATCAGCACCTAACAGCACCTTATCCATCTGGTCATCCATCTTGCCATTTACCGCACCTGTAGTAATGCCCATAAGACTGCCGGTAGATCCTCCGCTTTGGCAGATAGGCTTGTCAGTATTGGTGTCGGTACTTACAGTTATCTTTTTGGTTTGGCTCGCCGCAAGAATCTATCGGGTTGGGATATTAATGTATGGCAAAAAAGCCAGCTTGAAAGAACTTGCAAGATGGATTACTTATAAATAATATTTAAGAATTAGTCACACAAGCTTTTTTCTAAATATCCATCCTCATATTTATAAGCAGACTTTTAAATCCTGCTTTTGCATAGGCTTGCAGGGCCGACTCATTACCATCATATACATCTAACCGTAATTCTTTTAGGCCTTTAGACTTACACCAGACCTTGAGTCCATCTATGATGAGTTTGTTGATTCCCTGACCTCGATAAGATGGTTTTACAAACATAAAACCCAGATAAGCGTAATAGTCATATTTCAAATAAGGTTTTGCTCTTTCCATTCGCGCATAAGCTGACCCTACTATCTCCTCACCATCGACAGCCACTAGTACTTCTGTATCTTCTGCCTGTATCATTGCTTTGATATCATAATAATTGATAGGATCAGACTTAAGAGTAACATCATAGGGTCTTTCATAAGCGATAATACCTTGTTCAAACTCATACAATATGGGAAGGTCTTCTAGGATGGCTTTACGCGTTAGTATCATGTTTGGGTTTTTCATTAGCCGACAAGGTGCCAGAATAAACTAATCTAGTAGTAATTTTGCAAAGTTCGAATATGAAATTTTCTATCTAACTTAATTAATTATGAAAGAAATACTTCTCAAAAACTACTCTGAATGTAATCCAGAATAACCTTACAGCTTGGTAATGATCTTATAG
>CAYNJK010000150.1:0-8033 GCA_964397575.1 uncultured Saprospiraceae bacterium | reverse complement strand
CTGTAACTTAGTCCTATGGAGCATGGTATACAACTTAGTTGGTATTGGTGTTGTGCCTTTATGATATTGGTAATCTGTTCCTGTACACGGCCTTCTAGTACAGAGTCTAAGATGCTGGCTACAGATTACCTCTATGCACAAAGGGCTTTTCCTTATGGCTATGTAGATTTGGATGCCTACCAGGCGGCTGTAGCCAATAGATTGTCTCAGACTTCATTGACCAAAGGACCTTTTGACAATAGTTGGAATGCTCTTGGACCTACTAATATCTGCGGAAGGATTACAGACCTCGAGATTCCAGCTGACAAAGACAATACAATATATGCGGGTACTGCATCTGGAGGGCTGTTCCGCTCCGATGATAGGGGAGATTCTTGGCGATCCTTATTTGATCAGCAACCCACGCAGGCTATAGGAGACTTAGCAATATCCAAGAATAATCCTGGTCGCATCTATGTAGGAACAGGAGAGGCAAATGCTGGTGGATCATCTATTGCGTATGATGGTCTGGGGGTATTTGTTTCTGATGATGGTGGCGATATCTGGAATCACAGAGGACTGGAAACGGTAGGCTCTATAGGACGAGTAGTCATAGACCCAGAAGACGATGATGTGGCTTTTGTCGCTGCAATGGGTTCTTTGTTTGGAAATAATTCTGAGAGAGGCATCTACCGTACACAAGACGCTGGCGCATCATGGGAGCAGGTTTTGTTTGTTTCTGATTCTACTGGTGGTATCGACCTGGCTATACATCCAGAGGATGGAGATATTATCTATGCCGCTATGTGGGAACGTATCCGAAAAGTCTACAATAGACAGTATGGTGGAGCAACTTCAGGTATCTTCCGTTCCCTAGATGGCGGTAACACTTGGCAAGAACTAACTTCTGGTTTGCCTGTGGTGGCAGAGGCCAAAGGACGGATAGGGCTGGCTATTTCTGAATCTTCACCCAATATAATCTATGCTTTCTATGCAAACGCTGATGGTACTCTCAATGGCATCTACAGAACTGATAATGGCGGAGATAACTGGATACGAATACCTGCGGATGTTGCAACCGTTACTTTTAATTGGTGGTTTGGAAAAATCTATGTGCATCCTACTAATCCTGATGAACTGTATCTGACAAATTTATCTATGTTCAGGTCACAGGATGGAGGAAGACAATGGACTCAAGTTTTTCAGGATGCACATGTGGATCATCATGCGATGGCCATACATCCAGCTAATGCCGACTTGGTATATAATGGAAATGATGGCGGTGTCTACTTAGGGAAGTCACCGGCTTATGACAGCTCTTTCTACAAAAATGGTATGAATAATATACAGTTCTATACCTGTGAGATAGATCCCAATAATTCTTCCATCTTGTACGGAGGAACCCAAGATAACGGCATTCTAAAATCGACTGCTCAGACAGAGTACTGGGAGCAAATTATAGGTGGTGACGGTTTCCATGTGGAGGTAGACCCTACAAATTCTGACAAACTGTATCTGGAGTTGTTTTTTGGCACGATAAGAACTTCTGACGATGGAGGCTCGAATATTGATTTTGCTTTTGAAGGTTTGGAAGGCAGATTTAATTTTAATGCCCCACTGGTTATAGATCCTAATGATCCTGCTGTATTGTATACCGGATCACAGACCTTGTTTCGTACAGAGAATCAGGCTGTACAGTGGACAGCTATTTCGCCCGATCTGACTAATTCTGATAATCCTGATGGCAATATTCGCTACGGTACCATTACCGCTATAGATGTATCAGCGCAGGACAGTGATGTATTATATGTAGGTACTGATGATGGGATGTTGTGGAGGTCTAGGGATGGCGGTGCTAATTACCAACTGGTCTCTGAGAATCTTCCCAGACGTTGGGTTACTTCGGTGCACCATGATCCACACGATCCTGCTGGCGTTTATGTGACTTTTTCTGGCTTTAGATTTAATGAGTCAAAAGCACAGCTATTCTATTCTGACAATTTTGGGGCTACCTGGCAAGCTATAGGAACTGCCTTGCCTGATATTCCAGTTAATGATATTCAGCCTGATGGCATTATAGATCAGGCGCTCTATGTGGCGACGGATATAGGTGTTTACTTCTCAGCCGACAGAGGAGTTACTTGGCAGATATTAGGAGACAATCTGCCGACAGTATCGGTACAAGACCTAGATATTCACAATGAAGACAGAATCCTCGGAGCAGCTACTTTCGGTAAGGGCATGTATACGTATGACTTACCTACAGTCGTATCTGTTGAAGACCAAAACTTAAATGCTGTAAGTCTATATCCCAATCCTACTTCTGGAAGGGTTGCGATTCAGTCAGAGATTCCCATAGATAAGTTGCGAGTATATTCCATAGAGGGTAGTCTTATGCTAGAGAGTACAGCCGTAACTAATTTGGATATTTCACATCTGCCTGATGGCCAGTACAGCTTGCAATTACAACTAGGAAATACGGTGCTGACGAAACAATTACTAAAGCAGAATTAGTTCTGATACTTGCGCAAGATATTAAGCATGAGATCTTTGTTTATCTGCTCTGCTTTGTGTTCCTCTATTACTTTGATAAAATCATCTATCATTCCCGCAGAAAATCCTAGTTTAAATCCATAGTGGTGGAGTAGCTCTTTCTCTTCACTCTTGATTACATGATTTACTTTCATGAGGAAAAGCATGTAGTAGATGATGGTGATACGTTCTTTTTCGTTTTTTGGAATAGTCAGGGGAAGGACTGTGGAGCTTTTGATCATGGTTTCTACGATCTCATCTTCCAGCCCTATGTTCTTGCCTACTTTCAGTAGGTAGGTAAACTCAAATTCATCAAAGTAACTGTCTGCCTTCGATAATTGGATGAGAATAGATAGTAGTTCTTCGGAGTTCATATACCTAGTGCATTATTAAGTCGCGGCCTTTTCTGACATATCTACCTATATTGACCCAAAAAGCCAAAATCAAATAAACGATGATAGGAGAACCTAAAGTGACGAATGAAAGGTAGACAAAATATAAGCGTACACGAGAACTCGCTATACCCATCTTATGACCAAGATAGTTACATACACCAAAGACGGATCTTTCTATAGTATTTCGAAATAAATCTAGCATCAATTCTAAATATAAGAAGAACTATAGAAATTCTAAACATCTAATTTGACACTAAGGTCGAATTTGACAATGCTTTGGGATTTCTATGCGAGATCATCTGGTCATGTACTGTGATACTCTCTATAGATTGTAATTCCGTGGCATAGATTTTATCTACACAAATAGAAAAGCCATAAAAACCAATAAAAAGGGTAAACCCTAGGAAAAGTAATTCTTTAAAACCGAGAGAGAATGTTTCTACTCTATCAAAGTGAATGGTGTTCGGACTCAGCATGTCGGGACTCGGAGACATAAATCGATATTTGGGTTAATCGTAGGTCCAAAGGTAATCTAAATATTTATGTTATGAAATACATGTATAGTAATTGTAATGTATAAACATATGAAAACAAGGTATATATATCACCCTTGTATGTGTAAGCACCTATATTTTAGTCCCTTTAAGTGAGAACACCAGCGGCAAGTTGTGCCCATTTATACCGAATAAATATTCTCCTTCAGCTCTTTTTTCTTCATTTCCAAAGATCTGATAAGGAGAGTAATCGTATTCTTTGAAGCTATCTATTTTTAGGCCTTCTCCGAGTAGTGCCATCAGGATGTCCTCTAATGAATGTTGCCAGAAGTACTCCTTGAGCTGGATGTCTGCAGACCTGTCCGCATAAGTCCCGTCTTCGATTTCCATCGTCGGTGACCCAGAATTGAAATAACTGTATTCCAGTTTTTTTGTGTCCCAGTCGTACATATACATCGTGGGGTGGAACTCAGCAATATAGAAAGTTCCTCCAGGTGCGAGCCGCTTTACCAGCTGATGGGCCCATCTCTTGAGATCTGGCAGCCACCCTATAACACCATAAGAGGTAAATACTAGGTCAAATTGCTCGTCTATCTGCTTGTCCATATCATAGACATTGGTTGCAATAAATCTAGCATCAAGCCCAAGTTGAGCATTGTATTTTCTTGCTTCAGCTATGGCCACCTCAGATAAGTCTATACCGGTACACTGGGCGCCCATCCTTTGCATGGATAAGGTGTCTTGCCCAAAATGACACTGGGCATGTAACACCTTTTTACCCTCAAGGTCAGGCAGCTCAGCTAATTCTATTTTTGCCAATGAATTTTTACCTGCTAAGAAACCAGGAATATCATAGAAGTCACTTTTGATGTGGAATCTGGTCTTTTCGTCCCATAACTTTTGGTTGGTATCGAAGTATTCTTTTTCGTTATTCATCTGCTGTTTAATGTTACCTTAGCGTCAGAAACAGAGCAATTTGCTCGTTCGTTATGATATTAAAATTAATCTTATGCCAGAAGAAAAGAAGCCTAAGAATCAAGTTAATATAGAACTGCCAGAAGAAATCGCAGATGGCGTCTACGCAAATCTTGCTATCATCTCTCATTCCCAATCAGAGTTTGTGGTAGATTTTGTGAGGCTGGTACCGAATGTACCTAAGGCAAAAGTGAAGTCTAGAGTTATCTTAACACCACAGCATGCCAAGCGCCTACTAGCCGCTCTTCAGGACAATGTCGTCAAATACGAAAAGCAGTTTGGCGCTATATCGGTAGGGAAACAAAAGCCTTATCCACCAATGAATTTTACGCCTACAGCACAGGCATAAAAAAAGCCCCTGTAAGAATCTGCAAGGGCTCTTTATCTTGGGGTAGATTTTATTCCTTAGATATTGGATGAAGAAACAGCATCCATAAATCTATTTTTCAGTTTTTCCGTCGCATCTCCTATGATAGCAAGATCATGTGGGAAAGGCGCTGGATGTGATTTCAATTTTGCGCGGTGCTTATCACTGACAGCTCTTTTGTCTCCGATGTAACTGAGGGCATAATCTGTAAATATTGCTTCCACTGATAAGGCCTCAGAATCAAGTACTGCTTGGTTGTCATTATCGTATATTTTCATGTATCCGCTCACAAAGGCTGATTTTTCTCTGTGCACTTTTGTGATATCTGCGTAGACAGTTTTGAACTTCTCTGTTTTGAGTTTCTTTCCAGTGCTATCACGTTTGAAATTTCCTTTTTTATCCTTGAGGTAGATATAACCGTCTTTTACCTTTTTCTCGTCAGTATAATAGCTAATGGTTTCTCTTTCTGGACTAGTGCTTATTTCATTCAGTTCCAGTACCGCTACATGGTCATAACTCATACCTGGTTCATTATGAATATAAAATCTTTTCCAGGTACCATTCAGTTTATAGATATTGAGGGCTTCTAGTCTTGCATTTATTTCAGCAGGAACGAAAGAAAGGCTATTGTTCTTTACCTCCACTTTGATATGTGCTATACCTGCTTTCTCTGCTGCTCTTATCAGCTTGTGTACCTCTTTATAATCTTGCTTTCTGTCCAGTACTTTCTGGAAAGTATAGTAAGCTTGTCTAGCATACTTCTTGTCATTGTAAGTTGTCGCTCGTGTCAGTAAGTCTGATCCTTCGTTGTAATAAAATTCTGCTGCACCATTTCTTGCACTTTCCATGATAGCATAAGTATCTACTAGATCAAAGTATGCTTCGTAACCCTCCTTGCTTATTAATGGCATCAATGGAGTAATGTAAGACTGGCGATTAGAGATCTTCAATGCTATTCTTTCTATAGCCGACCAGTTTTGTGGGTTTTTGTTTCCGTCCAGATAAGCCATTTCATCTAGGTCTCTCTGATTGATTCTAGCGAATGCTTCTTCTAATCCCTGAACGTGTTTGGTTTTCTTATTCTTTTGTGCACTTAGCTTTCTGGTAGCAAAG
Organism: uncultured Saprospiraceae bacterium; assembly: GCA_964397575.1. Classification (GTDB taxonomy): domain Bacteria; phylum Bacteroidota; class Bacteroidia; order Chitinophagales; family Saprospiraceae; genus RFSX01. The sequence continues at coordinate 2,178 of CAYNJK010000150.1, read as the reverse complement.
ATGATTGCATTGTCGTAGTCACCTCTTTCTACCATCTTCTCAAGATTTCGGCAAGAACTTAGAATAACCAAAAGGGTTAAAGTGTAGAGTAACTTTTTCATAAGCCAAGTTTTATGTAGTTAGATAATGTGTTGTCATTATCATGATGGCTCAGCAAAGGCAATTGTTACTAGCTTAGTTCCTGTTTAAGAAACTTTAACTAAAATAAAAGTATCTAAAGTGATTTAGATTATATTAGTTTATAATCAAATTTTAGATCCATCAAACCTATGGATTACGAGATACATAGCGACCTCAACTCATGGTCGTTCCAGTACTATTAAGAAAATAAATACAAGATTCGATTTTGGTAAATAGCGAAAATATCATAGATAATTTTAAATCTTTTCTGGGAGTCGAAGTTGTTTTGCTAAAGCTTGAAATCCTCGGTGTACATTTAAATGACGCTTCACTTATTTCTGCAGGTAATCAAATTCATTTTCATTGTAAGGATTGCTTTAAGCTCTTGACAGCTCAGTTGAATAATGATGTATTAGAAGACGAAATTGGAGATGCGTACAATTTTAAATTTGAAACTAGGCATCTAAATTCTTCATCCAATAATTTTTCTTACGTACAGTTTATTCCGGAGATAGGAGAGGGTCAATTTGCTAAGGGGATTGTAACAGAGATTGGAATATATACTCTTAAAAAAAGTAGACCTCTTTCATTTATACAGGGCTTTTATTTAAAGATGTCCAACTATCAATTTTTAGGAATTATGTGTAACATTCAACCTGATGCTTTTTTAAGTATTACAACAAGTATTCACTTTTTCAACAATCAGATGACAGATAAACCTGATGATCAAATTTATTTGCATACACTTTTGAGGTGACAAGAATAATCAAGCTTGAACAAAACACCAGTATGTATAAGGAGGGCTGACTTTCCACCTATATTTATGATAAAATGATTTCCATAAAATAGTTGAGAAGCTTTTCTAGACTACTGTATGACTTGTATCTACTTCTCCTTGATCTTAAGCATCGCCAGTATCTTGGGTGCATGCTTAGTATCGGCTGGGGTGATTTCTACTTTGAATTCTTTGTAACTGCCTGTCAGCTTGACTTTTATGTCCTCTCTTATCTTAAGTTTTTGGACGCGGGTGATCTTTTTCTTTAGCTGACCTTGGACATCAGAACTTTTGACAAATTCTTTATCTATAGCGCCAGTAGATTTTCTTAGAAAGGCTACTTTGTTTGTGACTTTGATCATTGTAATAGTATTAGCGGCGAAAATAACTTTTATATCTGTTATTTGTCCAGATCTTTAGTCAGGTCGTCTACATTCTTTATCGCGGAGAACTTTCTTTTTATTTCAAATCTGGTAAATTCCTGATCTGCCTTGAATCCATGGCCTAGAGAAGTATCACCTCTAGAAGGCTGAGATATTTTTACTGTACGGCTTGTGTAGATTTCTTTGATCCCTTCATCCCAGACGAGTGCCTCGGTTTCTAGTTTGTCATTATTCTTATTGTACAGTTGTACATTGGATTCCATATAGATTTTTTGCTCCCTGTCTTTTCGTACGGCATAGTCTGCTTCTAGCCAGCTTTTTACCCTTTGGTTATCATCCATAAATTCTACAAGCAATCCGTCTGGAAACTCATCGTAGGTTTCCCCTTTTACGGTATATCTTTTCAGTGTGGGACTTTTTATGCGGACTTTGACGATAGCGGAGTCGCTATAGAGTATTTCTACATCCTTAGCTATTTCAGAAAGTGACTCTCTATTTGTACTTGTATTATTTACGTCCTTGATGTCATTCGTACATGATAGAATGATAGATAGACAGAGGAGTAAAAGTAATATCCGCACCTTTATCTGATTACTGTTATGTCACCAGCAAAGCTTAGAGTGACACCATTGATAAAGAGTACATCTGCATACCAGGCATAGACTCCCGGAACGACTTCATCATTACTTGAGGCACCTGGTCCACCGAATCTGCCATTCCATCCATTTTCCATTTCACTATCTTGATTTAGAAAAATATTGTTACCTATATATACTTGCCCTCCCCACCTGTCAAAGATGCAAAAGGTAGTAACGGACTCGACTTGTCCTCTCCCAAAACCCAATCTGAATATATTTTCATCGTCACTGCTATTAGGAGTTATAGCAGTAGGTGCATAGA
>CAYNJK010000149.1:0-8044 GCA_964397575.1 uncultured Saprospiraceae bacterium | reverse complement strand
CTATTTAAGAACATTGGTCTATTTAGTTTTTTTATAAGTTTCTTAGAGATGTATAAACAAATGATAATCAGAACTTTAACTTTTAAATAAACTTTTTCATTCTTTTGACATTTAGTATATGTACATAACTTTTTGACATAATAATTAATTCCTTGGTTAAGTTTTTATAACTTAGATAGTACTTTTATTTTTTTCAAATTCACTAAACCGAATGAAAAAATATCACTACATAATAATCGGAACAGGTGCTGGGGGTTCCACCTTAGCCTATAAATTAGCTCACTCAGGAAAAAAGATTCTAATCCTTGAAAGAGGAGATTTTCTACCCAAGGAATCTGATAACTGGAATCCTAAGGCTATATTTACAGATGGAAAATACAGAACAAAAGAAAAATGGTTGGATAAAACAAACAATGAATTTGAGCCATTCACCCATTATTGTGTAGGAGGTAATACTAAGATGTACGGAGCGGCCTTGTTGCGAATGAGAGAATCTGACTTTGGAGAAGTAAAACACTATGACGGGATTTCTCCTTCTTGGCCAATCAGCTATTCAGACATAGAACCTTACTATCTACAAGCCGAAAAAATGTACCACGTACATGGCAAAAGAGGTATCGACCCTACTGAACCATCAGCATCTGGTAACTACCCATATCCTCCATTGAAGATGGAGCCTCGGATGAAAGAGATATTTAATAAATTTCAAAAACAAGGATTAAACCCTGCACCACTGGCTATTGGAGTTAAATTACCAAAAGATAGTAAGGTGAAAACTTCCAAGTTGAATCTATCCTTGTTTGATGGATATCCTGATCCTACTGAATCTAAAGCAGATGCACATGTCATTGCATTGAAAAAAGCACTTAAGCAAAAAAATGTAAGGATAAAAACCAATCGTGAAGTCATACAACTAGTAACAAATGAGACTGGCGAGAAAGTAACTGAAGTTATTTGCGTAACACCTAAGGGAAAGCAAAAAAAATATAGTGGAGATACTATTATAGTAAGTTGTGGTGCTATAAACAGTGCAGCATTACTACTCAAATCAAAATCCGATCAGCATCCTAATGGCTTAGCAAATGGTAATGGATTAGTCGGACGGAATCTCATGATACATAATAATGGTACTGTAGTCGCCATTTCTAAAGAACCTAATGATGCAAAATTTCAAAAGGCATTTATCATTTCCGATTTTTATCATAAAGCTGACGATTCAGAATTCCCATTAGGTTCTATTCAACTTATGGGAAAAACGGATCCCGATACATTAAGAAGTGAATTAGAGGAAATAAACCCAGATAAAAAATGGGATGTACAGGATGTAGCGAGTCATAGCATTGATTTTTTTATAACTGCTGAGGATCTACCAGATCCCAATAATAGAGTTGTAATCACAGATAGTAATCAGATCAAATTAGAATATACGCAGAATAATCTTGAAGCCTATACAAGACTAAGAAAGAAACTTATTGACTTACTAGACCATATAGATTGCGAAGAAGGTTATTGTAAGGATACAGCCTACGCCGGATTTAAATTAGGGATATCAGGTGTCTCTCATCAGAATGGAACATGCAAATTTGGCACTGATCCTTCTTCGTCAGTTCTTGATATTAATTGCAAAGCACATGAATTGGATAATCTCTACGTAGTCGATAGCAGTTTTTTCTGTAGTAGTTCTGCAGTCAATCCCAGCTTGACAATTATAGCAAACGCATTGCGTGTAGGTGATCATCTTAATAATAAAATTAACTCAGAGAAAAATAAATAATAATGAAACCACATCATTTTGATATAGTTATCATAGGAACAGGTGCTGGCGGTGGAACCCTTTTGCATAAGCTTGCCGATTCTGGTAAAAAGATATTGGTTATTGAAAAAGGTAATTTCATTCCAAAAGAAAAAGAAAATTGGGAGACAGAAGAAGTATTTATAAATGGTCGTTATAAAACAAAAGATCAATGGTACTCTTCTGATGATAAAGCTTTTGTCCCAGGACAACATTACTGCGTTGGGGGAAATACAAAAGTATATGGTGCAGCATTATTTAGATTGCGAGAGAAAGATTTTGAAGAACTTCATCATCATGGTGGTGTTTCGCCTGCATGGCCTATTAGCTATGCAGACTTAAAGGATTATTATTACCAAGCCGAAACACTATACCACGTCAATGGAGAACGTGGTTCTGATCCTATTGAGCCTGAAGAATCTCGACCATATAGGCACAAAGGACTTGAGCATGAACCACGCATTCAAAAATTATATGATGATCTAACGGAGTTTGGATTACAACCTTTTTCTATTCCTATGGGATTGAAAAGAGATAGTGATCAACAATCGGATCTGGTCTTAGATAGATTTGATGGATATCCAGATCCGACTGAAACAAAAGCGGATTCCCATGTCATTTGTGTAAAAAATAGTATTGTAAAAGATAACGTTACACTCTGGACAAATTGCGAATTACAATTTTTAGAAACGGAGAAAACGAAATCTGAGATATCAAAAATTATAGTCAATAGGAATGGTGAAACCGTAACAGTAACTGCTGAAATTTACTGTCTCTGTGCCGGTGCAATCAACAGTGCTGCTCTTTTATTGAAATCTGCAAACGATCATCACCCAAATGGTTTAGCTAATAGTAGCGATCAGGTGGGAAGAAATTATATGTGTCATAACAATACGGCTATGTTAGCTTTGTCTATTAAGTCTAATCCTACAAAATTCGGTAAAACCTTTGCGATTAACGATTACTATTTTTCGTCTGACGATTTTGATTTTCCATTAGGTCATATTCAGATGTTAGGTAAGTCTGATCCAATTATGTTTAAAGAAGAAGCACCAGGATTTGCACCGAATATGTCATTAGAATATTTGGCGGAACATGCCTTAGATTTCTGGTTGACATCAGAAGACCTGCCTACAAAAGACAATAGAGTACTTTTTAAAAATGGAAAACTCTATTTAAACTATACCGAGAATAATTTAAAAGGTCATAAACTTCTTCAGAAAAAGTTAAGGTACGCCTTAGAGCACGCAGGCTGCAAGAGTCACTTACTACCTAATCATGTTTACTTAGGTAAGAAAATTCCTTTAGCAGGTGTAGCACATCAATGTGGCACCACTGTCATGGGTACCGATCCAAAAACTTCTGTTCTTGATACATATTGCAGAAGTCATGATGTAAAAAATCTATTTGTCGTAGATGGAGGTTTCTTTCCGTCGAGCTCAGCTGTCAACCCAGCATTGACTATAATGGCTATGGCTCTCAGAGTTGGAGATCACATCAAAAATGAGGTACTGGCATGAGAATAATTATACTAATAGAGTGCTTGTTGTTTACTTCGTTGTTACTTTCCCAGAAAGTGAAAGATGTCACTCATGTTGCATATACGGTTTCTGATACTGAACAAGCAGTAGACTTCCTAAAACAGAACGTAAACGCGACAGTGAATTCTACTAAGCATATAGAGGGCATAGAATTACAAAGACTCTTTGGTTTGCGAGATGAAGGGCTCTCACTTAAGGTGACTTCCATGCAGATTGGTTCAGACGAGCTTAGATTATTGGAGTTCGATTCCAAGTTGCCTGCACAACCAATTCCACAAGATTCTAAATCAAATGATCTTTGGTTTCAGCATATTGCTATTGTCGTAGATGATATGGATTTGGCATATGAGCAAGTTCATGCCAATAATGTCGAGCACGTAAGCACAGCTCCTCAGACCTTGCCTGATTACATACCAGCAGCTTCAGGTATATCAGCTTTTTACTTTAGGGATCTCGATGATCATAACTTGGAGCTCATTTATTTTCCGAGCGATAAGGGAAATCCAAAATGGAAGAAGTCAACAAAGAATAGATTCTTAGGGATCGATCATACAGCAATAGGTATAGAAGATACTGATGAAAGTTTAAAGTTTTATGAAGATGTTCTGGGTCTAAGAGTGGCAGGAAACTCTGAGAATTATGGGTCAGAACAAGAGCATCTGAACCAAGTTTTTGGAGCGAGATTGTTGATTACTGGTTTGGTTGCCGAAAATGGTTTTGGGGTCGAATTTTTAGATTACATAGCTCCACCGGGTGGTAAAGCCTATCCAGATACTTCTACACCTTTAGATCATTGGTATTGGCATACGGCGATGGTTGTGGACGACATAGAATCAATGCGGGAAAAAATTGAGAAAGCCAATTACACCATTATCTCTAATGGGATCGTATCGATTAAAGCATTGAATTACGACAAAGCAATTATAGTTAGAGACCCAGATGGTCACGCAATATTATTAGTACAATTAACAAACTAAATAACCTTTATGAAAAATTATATCCATTTTTTAACCTTAATACTTGCAGTGTCATTTATTGCCTGCAAACCAACATGTGAAAAACCCTATCCCGATGGTATGGACTTAGATGATGCTGATGCCAATAACATTGTAATGCGTGGTATAGACGTTGTATCTTGTTACAATACTAAGATTGCTGCTGAAGGGAATGAATCCATATTTTCCACGCATAATGGTGTCAAGTTTTTGTTTTCTAACCAAAGTAATAAAGCCTTATTTGATTCTAATCCTGAGAAGTATATGCCAGCTGTAGGTGGTTATTGTATCGTAGCTGCGGCGCATGGAAAGGTTGAGGATGTAGATAACAAACACTTTGAAGTCTATAACGGTAAACTATATTTTAATAGAAACAAGAAAGCACATGGCATTTGGAAGAAAGACAAAGAAGGGTGGACTGCCAGCGGTGAGTCTATGTGGCCTTGCCTAGTAGCAAAGAATGGAAGAAAAATCTAATTACCTTTAAAAACAATAACATCAAATAAATCCAAATCAATATCATGAAACATTATCTATCAGTACTTTTGCTAAGTCTATTTTCCACTTTTTGCTTAGCACAAAATCTTGTCAATATTGATTCTAGAGGCGTTATGCTAGACGGCTATGACGTGGTAGAATTATGTCAAAAAAATGAAGTACCAGGAAGCTTTAGGCATACTGCCGAGTATAATGGCGCTACTTACCAATTTGCGTCAGAAAAAAACTTACAAACATTCAAAAAGAATCCGAGTGTATATGCTCCAGAGTATGGCGGCCATTGTGCTGTGTCTACTTCTATGGGCAAGTTAGAGCCAGGTCATGTGAGTACATGGTCAGTAGTAGGCAATAAATTATATGTACAACGAAATGCAAAAGCTAAAGGCATGTGGGATAAGAAAGGATCTCAGGCTTTTATTCCAAAAGCAGATAAGAACTGGCCCACACTTATGACTGACTATGGGTCTGGATTAAATATCACCCACTTGCAAGATGGCAGATTGACATTCGAGGCTGCTGAGGAAATAGGCAAGAGAGCACTTATGTATTTAAGAGAAAATAAAGCTCCAGGTGGAGCTATAGCAATAGTAGACGAGGCAGGAATGCCTATCTATGTTATCAGAGAAACTGGTACTTTCAGATCTTCTTCTGATGTATCTATAGGAAAAGCTAGATCAGCAGCATTATTTGGATTCCCTACAAAGAAGCTAGAAGACGGCATTGGCGGTGGAAGAAATTCCTTGATAACTGCAGGATACAATATGATGAGAGGCGGATTACCCATTATGGTCAATGGTAAAGTTGTCGGAGGTATCGGTGTAAGTGGTGCAGCTTCTGCAGATCAAGATGTAGAGATATCCGAAGCAGGACTTGGATTAAGATAAAATAACTGATAAATACCTGCTTCTTTGTTATTCCTTTTCAGTCTGGTTTACTGAGAAGCAGGTATAAAATTCCTATTATGATGAACACGATATTAACCGTATCTATATTTTTATTATTACCACTATTATGTATTTCTCAGGAGAGCAGAGAATTGGTAGTGGATAATCCTGACGCTGTTGTAGACCTTAGAACTCATGAAGGCGTTAGAAAGGTGAAAACAGAATGGAGATATTCTGATGCCCAAATAGTCGATGACAAATTCGGAGCCCCAGGTCCATCAGGCAATGACCCTTTGGACTTATATCCAACAGGACCGAAGCAACCTACATGGAACATAACGCCGAAAGCTGGTGGAGGTGATTTTGATGACAGTTCATGGGAAGTATTAGACCCGACGTCATTAGAAGAAAGAAGATGTCCTGGACGACTTTGTTTCAATTGGTATAGAATAAATGTAACAATTCCAGCCCTTATCGACGGCTATAATCCGACAGGCTCTACAGTAGTTTTCGAGATTGTTATAGATGATTATTCCGAGATATGGGTCAATGGACAATTACCTAAGACTTTCGGTCAATCAGGAAATGGCATGGTCAAGGGATTTAATGCAAGAAACAGAGTATTTCTCACAGACGATGCAAAACCAGGAGACCAATTCCAAATAGCCGTTTTCGGTATCAATGGGCCCTTAGCGGATATCCCTGATAACTATATCTGGATAAGATCTGCAACACTAGATTTTCATAAAGAATATGATGTCAATCCTGCCTGGAAAGACCTAGGAGAGGTCGTAAGAGTTCAGCCAGAGTTGGACGCAATAATAGATGCTGACACAAAAATGGAAAAGTTAGCAGATGGCTTCCAGTTTATCGAAGGACCAGTCTGGCATCCTGGAGGATATCTACTTTTTAGTGATCCTAATGCCAATGTGATATATAAATACTCACCGATGACTAAAAATGTAGAAGTATTTATTACAAAGTCTGGTTATTCAGGTACTGATATAGGAGAGATACACCAACCAGGATCTAATGGACTAACACTAAATAATGAAGGCAGACTTTTTGTCTGTCAACATGGGAATAGACAAGTGATCAAGCATGAAAGGAAAGGTCCTGTCAGTGTCATAGCATCTCACCATAATGGGAAAAGATTAAATAGTCCCAATGATTTGGTATTTAAATCTGATGGTACGCTATACTTTACTGACCCACCGTATGGATTGAAAAAAGCTTATGATGATCAAGCTAAGGAGACGCCACATCAAGGTGTATATAGAGTAGTTAACAATGAGGTGGAGTTATTGACAACTGAGGTTGGTGGACCCAATGGTATTGCTTTCTCTCCAGATGAGAAATATTTGTATGTCACCAATTGGGACATTAGAGATGTGATGAATTCTAAAAATGTATACCGTTTTCCAGTAACTGCTGATGGTAAATTAGGCAAGGGAGAAATATTCTATGAAATGTCTCAGACTAATGAAGCAGAGGCTTTAGATGGAATAAAAGTAGATCACGATGGAAACATCTACGTATCAGCTCCTGGAGGCATTTGGATAATTTCCAAAGAAGCAAGACTTTTAGGTAAGATAGTAGGTCCAGAAAGACCTGCTAATTTAGCTTGGGGTGAAGATGGAAAGACATTATATATGACTGCTCATTCGAGTCTATATAAAATACGAACAAAAATTGGTGGTAAAATGCCTGGTATTAATTGATAAAAAACAAGTAAAAACGTATGTATCAAAAACCTAACGAAAGACTTTGTAACCAAACGGCGATAGTAACAGGTGGTAATTCTGGAATTGGCGCAGCTGTAACCAAGGCGCTTGCCAAAGATGGTGCTAATGTTGTCATTAACTATATTTCAAAAGCTGAAGTCGCTGAAGAAATGGCGAATGCCATCTGTAACGACTCATCTTGTGGAGACGCCATTGCCATAAAAGCAGATGTCAGTAAAGAAGATCAAGTTGTGGATATGTTTAAATCTACAATCGATAAATTTGGAACTGTAGATATATGCGTCGCCAATGCCGGTTTACAAAGAGATTATCCATTACACGAAATGCCTCTAAAAGAATGGCAATTTGTTTTAGATGTAAATCTAACTGGTCAGTTTTTATGTTCTCGAGAAGCAATTAAAGAATTTTTACGCAGGGGTAGGAGACCAGATGTCTCAAAAGCTATTGGTAAAATTATTCATATGAGCTCAGTGCATGAGGTTATTCCGTGGGCTGGTCACGCAAATTATGCTGCATCCAAAGGAGCCATCGTTATGCTTATGCAAACCATTGCACAAGGTTATGGACCATATGGTGTCAGGGCCAACAG
>CAYNJK010000148.1:0-8050 GCA_964397575.1 uncultured Saprospiraceae bacterium | reverse complement strand
ACAATATCCTCTAAGCTTCAGATAATCAGGTTCTTAGCCTCTAGAAATGTCTTCTATTGACGTTGTAACCATTGTTAAGGCTTAGAGAACCACAGTCTTGATGTATCTTACAGGTTATATACTTTAGGTTCATTATATTTGGTCATCTTAATTTTCTTGTAGCTTTCTATAAGTCAGCTCCAAGTCAGAATTATACGATAACCAAAGAAACTACTACTAAAAGACAAACTATGAAGCATATTCTACTCCTAGTTTTTATGTGCCTTTCGGCCACTATTTATTCGCAAAGTCCTGGAGATACAATCAGAGTAAAGGCCTGGGATTTCGAGAGTACAAACAGAGATACGATGGTCAGTTTTCCTTCTGATCCTAATATAGACTATGAGAAAATCATCCTTAAGTATACCATGAGGTGTAAGGATGGTCTTGTCTCAGATGGAACCAACCGAAATAGGGGTTGCGGCGAATGGGATTTTTCTTGTAACACCTATCTAGTAGATTCTAGTAAAATAGAAACAGTTGTCAATACTGTCACTAGTCATGAGATCTCCAATTTTGATGGAACCAACTTCAGTTACTCAGCAGAGCCAGTCTATGATTTGCTAAGAGGAACACAAGCTGAAGCAGTGGTAACTTCTGTTCAAAATGAGCAGGTTTTTGCAGTAGGTACAGATTCGGCTACATCGAATGCCACTATAAAAACAGAAAATGCAGCTGGCAAATCTCAGTTTCTCTATACAGCAGATGAACTTATTGCTTCAGGACTCCAAGCAGGAGAGATTAATGCTATGTCACTCGATATCTTAGATACCGCTGGTGAAGCGCAGTTTATGAAAATAAAAATGAAGCAAACAGCCAAGACGGAACTGGATGGCAATATAGATACAGAGGGATTTACAGAAGTGTATTACAGAGACACTGATATTGCTGCTGCTCTGTCCAATAGATTCCAATTCCATGAATCGATAGAGTGGGATGGTGTTTCTAGTTTGCTTGTAGAATTTACTTTTACTAATGTACAAGTGGTAAACAGGGAAGTTACTTGGATGAGTGCCGAAGAAACAACAACTGCCTCTAGCTTGGTCAGTACCAGCGAAAGAGAAAAATTTCTTACCAACCAAGGCTATGTAGAATGTAATGATTACAATGGAATAGGTGGCAATCAGAATAGAACAGTAGAAGCATGGATCAAGACGACTGATGGCACCAACGCTGAGATCGTTGGCTGGGGTACAAATGTTACTGGTAGGAAATGGGTATTCAGAATGACAGATGGCAGACTCAGACTAGAAGTGCATGGTGGCGGTACAGAATCTACTAATAGGGTAGATGATGGAGAATGGCACCATGTGGCTTGTGTACTAGATGGTGATAATGTCAGCGATATCAAGTTCTATATAGACGGCGTACTGGATGAAAACCAGACCGTAGGTAACGTAGCCATGGATACAGATATCAATTCTCAGATACTCAGAGTTAGTAGAGGGGTCAATAACAGATATATAGACGGGCAGATAGACGATGTACGTATCTGGGATGAAGCCTTGTCAGAAGAAACTATCAATGAGTGGAAAAGCCTCAAGGTAAATCCTATGCATCCTAACTTTGAAAATCTACAACTGGATTATCAGTTTTCGGAAGCGGGCACCGAAGTTTTTGATTTGTCTGGTAATGGTAGAGATGCACAGTTAATAGGACAAGATTTTCCAGCTTCACAAGCTGATGGCGAAACACTATTTAAGGATTTCGAACTAGGTTTTGTAAGACCTCATATCAGTTTTATTCAGGGTGATTTTGATTTGAATGTAACGACGGTTACTGTGGATAGACCTATCATTAGAGAGCCCCTACATTTTGTAGTAGAAAGAAGTATAACTAAGAATGATCCTAATCAAGCTTTTGATGACGAGATCTTAGTATCCGATCCTACTCAAAGGTGGTCGACTACGTTCAGTATTTTTGATGAACTCACTGGTGAGTTGATAGAAGAGGGTACTGTGCAGCCTGATGGAGAAATTACTATTACTGATTTAGAGTACGACCGAAGATTTCCTTTCTATAATGAGTTGGTTTCTTTTGTGACCCCTTATGGTATAGGCCTGGATTTTGGAATGGAAGGCGAGTCGTGGTTTTTTGACATGACAGATTACATGCCTATCCTTCAGGGTGATAAGAGAATCATCATGACCTTAGGAGGACAGTGGCAAGAAGATATGGATCTAGAGTTCCAGTACATAGTAGGAACACCTCCGAGAGATGTTATCCAGTTCGATCAGATCTGGCAAGGAACAAATAGAATCGGAAATGCCAATATAAATGACATTAGAAATGATGTCAAGCTGGCACCTACTTTTGTAGAAATAGAAGATGCGACGACTTACAAGCTGAAGTCTTCTATTACTGGACACGGTTCGCAAGGAGAATTTATTGCGAATGGCGGTTCCGTTGCGCACCAGATAGCACTATTAGGCATACCGGTATTTAGTTGGGACATCAATCAAGAATGTTCTCTTAATCCTATTTTCCCGCAGGGTGGTACCTGGGTCTTTGACAGACAAGGGTGGTGTCCGGGTGAGAGATCATTTATACAAGAGTTTGATATCACACCAGTTGCGGAAGCTAACCCTATGCTAGAAATAGATTACACGACCTCAGCCCCTATAGTGTCTGACGGTGATTATAGATACCATATTGCACATCAGATAGTAGGTTATGGTCCTGCTAATTTTAATCAAGACGCCGCAGTCGTAGAAATAATTACGCCGAATAATTCTGCGGAATATACCAGAGTAGGAACAACTTGTGGTGACCCTGTAATTGTGATCAGAAATACTGGAGCAACAAACCTCACGGAATTAACAATAAACTACTGGCTCAATGATTCTCAGTCTCAACAGACTTTTACTTGGACGGGCGATCTGTCCTTTATGGAAGATGAAGAAGTTTCTTTACCTGCCTCTAGAGAGATGTGGTTTGATTTTCAGAATGGAGATAATTTTTTCCATGTAGAAATTTCTAATCCCAATGGCGGCACTGACGAATATCCGTTTAATAATACTTTCAGATCTATGGTAGATCGTCCTGCATTGGCTTCTACTAACTTTACTTTAGACGTCAGAACAAACAATAATGCCTTTGAAAATAGTTATGTGATTCAAGATGTAAATGGCAATGTAGTTGCTTCTAATTCACTACCCAACGCCAACACATCTTATAGAGATGATTATGAATTACCAAGTGGTTGCTATAAACTGATTTTTACAGATACGGGACAAGACGGACTCCAGTGGTGGGCCAATCCCAACCAAGGCTCAGGTACTGTTACTTTGATAGATGCGGGAATAGGTCTTTTCCTTCCTTTCCAGCCAGACTTTGGAGGAGGCTTCGAGTATAACTTTACTTCTGAGTTTCCGCTTTCCAATGATGAGTTGGATTTCTTGACCAGTATCTCTGTATATCCGAATCCAAGTTCTGAATTTGTAACTATAGAAGCAGAAGATCTGTCTGATGCTAGAGTACAAATCTCAGATATGCAAGGCAGAATAGTACAAGCTAATATGGTACGCCTTTCTGATACGAGTATAAGAGTATCGGTTAGTGATTTGATAAGTGGACTCTACTTCATCGTGTTCCAAAAAGAAGATGTGGTCACAACAAGAAAGTTGATTGTAGAGTAAAAATAGATATATAAAAATCTAAAATAGGGTAAAGGAAAAGTACAAAACTTTTTCTTTACCCTTTTTTTATCAGAGCAGTTCATAAGTTCAGTGCTACCCTAAAAGGGATCGCTTTGCCCCTTAGCTTTCAGGGCAAGCACCTTCTTTATAAATTTCTTGTCTATGGTGCCATTAAAGGGTGCTGTCATCTTTATGAAGTTTTTGGACCCATAGACAGAGAGTTTTCCTGAGTTGTAGTAAATATTGAGATGGTAATAAGGTATGCACCAAGCATAGATGCGCATAGTAGAATTAAAACCGACAAGCAGTCCTTCCTGGCGCAATTCCATATTGCAATAGGCAGTGTCTCTGTTAGCCGAGATGAGTTGATAGATTTCCGGACTGGCCTCACGGATTTGTAGCTTGGCGCAACCTATGCCTTTCATTCTGAAGCGATCCATAAATGAAAATGGCTTACCCGTAACACCTATTATTTCTTTGTCAGTTTTCTTACTGGGATAAGTGATGTTAATAATCATTTTTGTTTGGAATATTTTGGATTATACTTTACCATGATATTTATCCAAAGCGAACGGGAGAGTCTTAGAATTCTTATGAATAAAATAGCACCTAGAAAGATGACCAAAGCCATAGCTGCATTTACAGACCAGTCCAACATAAAGACAGCTATCAATGCAATCGGCAACAAAAGAGAAACTGATAGGGTATAAGATAAGAACATGGCACCGAAGTAATAACCCGGTTCTGGTTCGAAAGGCTGGTTGCAAGTAGCACATTTCTTGTACATAGCCAGTGGATTAGACAAGTCAAAAGGCTCCTTAAAGAGGGGGCTAAGTCTGCATCTAGGACACTTGTACTTCCAGGCGTTTATGAGTTTTCTCAAGTGTTATTTTTTGCTTTTGAGTTTACGCAAGTTAGAACAAGTTCTTCGGTTTATAGTTTTTATAGGGGCTACAATTCCTTATTTGTATTTTTGATTTATCATAACTATCCCATTAATCATGGAGAAATACTTAATGTTGTTCCGCTATTATAAGCAACTGGGAGACAAAGCCCTCTCTCAGGTACCGGACGATGACCAACTTTTTTGGACCCCTAGCATTGAAAGTAACTGCATCGCAGTCATAGTGCAACATCTTCATGGTAATATGAAATCTAGATGGACAGATTTCCTGACTACCGATGGAGAAAAGGATTGGCGTAATAGAGAGCAAGAATTTGAGCTTTATCTGGATGACAGAAAGCAGATAATAGAAAAGTGGGAAGAAGGCTGGACCTGTCTTTTCTCAGCTCTGGAGTCCGTACGGCCAGAGCATCATGACCAATTGGTATATATAAGAAACAAAGGCCATACAATCGATGAGGCAGTGCACAGACAATTGGCACATTATGCCTATCATGTGGGACAACTTGTGTTCTTGAGTAGATTGGTGGTAGGGCAAGAGTGGAGCAGCCTTTCTATACCCCGAGGTGAATCAAAGGCCTATAATGAACAGGCATTCCAAGGTGGAAAACGAAAAGAACATTTTACAGAAGAATTTAAAGAAGAACAATAAATGAGAATAGGAATAATAAGAGAAGGCAAGAATCCCCCAGACAGTAGAGTAACTCTTTCACCACCTCAGGTAAAAGCTCTGAGGGACAAAGGTATGAACATCGTTGTGCAAACTTCTCCAGCGCGGTGTTTTCCAGATTCAGAATATGCTGAAGCTGGTGTACCTGTGGTAGAAAGTATGGATGACTGTGATATATTAATAGGTGTCAAAGAAGTGCCGATAGAACAGCTTATTGCTGATAAAACTTACTTCTTCTTTTCTCATACCATCAAGGAACAATCCTATAATCAGAAATTGCTGAGAGCTATAGTAGACAAGAATATAAGACTCATCGATTATGAAGTTCTGACCAATGAAAGCGGTGCTAGGGTTATTGCCTTCGGAAAGTTTGCTGGAATGGTAGGTGCCCACAATGCCTTATGGACCTATGCTCAACGAACAAGAAAGTTCGAACTACCGCGTATGAAAGACCTCTTTGATTATCAGGAGGCCAAAGAGGTTTATTCTAGCTTGTCCTTACCCACCATGAAAGTTGTACTTACAGGTACTGGTAGGGTTTCAAGTGGCGCACTGCAAGTTTTAGAAGATATGGGCTTTAGCAAATTGCGACCTATCGATTATGTAATAGGGCAGCAAGACGGGCCTGTCTATACACAAGTAAATAGTTTCTATTATGCTAAGCGTAAAGATGGAAAGGAGTTCGATAACGTACAAAATTTCTATGATAACCCACAGGACTACGATTCTGATTTTCATCACTTTTTGCCTATGTCTGACATCATGATTAATGGCATCTATTGGGATAATAATGCACCAGCCTTTTTTACTAAAGAACAAATGGTAGCTGATAACTTTGGCATCAAAGTCATTGCAGATGTTACCTGTGATATAGCACCTGTAAGTTCTATACCATCTACTCTGAGAGCAAGTACGATTGCTGATCCTATCTTCGGTTACGACCCTAAGACTCGGCAAGAAGCACCTTTGCATGGCGAGGGGATAATAGATATGATGACCATAGATAACTTGCCCAATGAATTGCCTAGGGATGCCTCGATGGCTTTTGGAGAGATGTTTATAGAACATGTAATTCCAGAATTACAAAATCCAGCCAGCGCTATGATAGAAAGAGCAACAATTACAAAGAATGGTGATTTGGGTTCGCATTTTGAGTATCTGAGGTCATATCTTAATCAGTCTTAAATTAAGAAGAGGTTAAATCCTGGAAGCATGATGGATATAGATTTTAAATAGGTCTAACTTTCACCATCATGAGAAAAACAACCATAGTTTTCAGCCTGCTTTTCGTCTTTTTTGGGATGGATGTTACTGCTCAGGCAGCTTGGGAGCTGGCTAAAGAAAAGGGCGATCTCCAAGTATATACACGAAAACAAGAAGGTACCGACTACAAAGAAGTCAAAGTGCTCACAGTAGTACACAGTTCTATAAATGAACTAGTTGCTGCTATGGAAGATGTAGAGTCACAACCAGACTGGGCAGAAGGTACAAAAGAGGCTAGGGTAATAGAGCAGCTGGGTACCGGCTCTTTTTTGATATATCAAATATCAGACATGCCTTATCCTGTCCAAGATAGAGATGTGGTTATGAAATACACAAGAACTCAAGATCCCTCGACTAAGGTTGTCACCATAGAATTTGTCAATGTATCTGACAAAAAACCCGTCGATGAGAACTATGTCAGAATACCTAGCCTGCACTCCAAATATATTCTATCTCCTACAGCCGACAACAAGATAGACCTACAATACCAACTCAATATAAACATGGGTGGTAAACTACCTAAGTGGGTTATCAACATGGGTATCACGAAAGGCACCGTAGATTCTCTAGAAGGCTTAATCGACTTAGTAGAAAGTGGGGAGTATAAAGGAACTACTGTGGAAGGCTTGCAGGAGTTTTAGGATTCGGATAGTTTTTTATTCTAATTTATCCCCCACAACAAAAGCAACAACAATAAAATTATTATCCAAAAGATAATTTTAAAAGGAAACCTGACCAGACCAAAAGACAGATTCATAAGTTTACCCATGCCAAGTGAAGTGTAAGACATCGATTTGGAGTAGAGGTTAAGAGCTCTGGATGATTCTTGGGGTGCAGAAGTCTGGACGGCATTGAGTGGTAGGTCCTTGAAATTTACTCTATCAGAAATTAGTGTGAAAAATTTCTTTATTATTTTATTTATGAAAATGCTAAATAGGGGTAGCTTTTCTGAAATGACTGTCGTCGTCATGGGAATCGTCACGATATGAATGATGCCTTTAAAAAGTAAAGCAAACGAATCTTTTTTATACTCCGGACTTGCATTTTTGTTTACAAAATTCACATCCATAACCGCTGCTTCAGTCATAGAAAGTGAGTAGTCTAGAATTGCTCCTATATCTTTCTTCATGTTTTTTGTAAGGAGTAAGAAGCCTGCTGAAAATCCAGCTATCAAGAATAAAACAAGGCCTATGGTAACATAGAGTACATATTCAACATGTACCAGATTCAAAACAAAAAATCCCAAAACAAATAAAAATATTGCTAATAGCAGCGGTCCTATCATCCAAGTGATGATGTATTCAGGAAAGACCAGTAGAGCAACAAATTTCTCTGCGACGGATTCGTCCTTGTACTTTCTGACGTCTATGTTTAGTTCAGACTTTATTTTTTGGTCCAATCTTTCGATGTCAGCTTCTGTTCTTATTTTCATATCCGACGAAGTTAGTTGTGACCTAGTTGTGTTTTTAGCTTTGTCAATTCAGTATCTGTCAGATATCTCCATGCACCTAGTTTCAGATCATCTATGTTTATGTG
>CAYNJK010000147.1:0-8091 GCA_964397575.1 uncultured Saprospiraceae bacterium | reverse complement strand
TAATATCGAGTAGCTGTTGCTGCCTGAATGTTAATGATTGTAGTCGGCAGAGCTTTCTCTACCACTTCTTCCTCTACCACTTCTTCTTCTTCTTCTTCTTCTTCTTCTTCTTCTGGCGTGGTTGTTTTAGTGCCAGCCACTCCTTGTACAGTTCCAGCATCAGAATTATCTGCGATTTTCCCTTTAGAGGTATCGATATCCACTAGAATATTGAAGCTGCAGATGGCTGTGTTGCCACATGCATCTGTTGCTTGGTAGACTATTTCTGTTTTTGACTGTCTGAAAAAATTAGAACCTGAAGGTGGTCCAGCAATCTGGCTTACTGTCACACAACTAGAAGGACTAGTACAAGATGAACAGCAGGTAAATGCTTCTGGAGTTTCCCAGCTTATACTCACTTCATTCACTCCTACTTCTACTTCCATGAATATATCGTCCTGACATACAAAGGAAAGACCTTCCATTACAGTGATATCAAAGGTGCAGAACTGATTTAGTCCGCAGCCATCTGCTATCTGAAAAGTAACAGAATATTCGCCAGGGGGTATTGCATCTCCAGGTAGTGGTCCTCCTACATGTCGGACAAATTGACAAGGAATTTCCATTACAAATTCGAGTTTTGTGTCATTGGCCACATCATTCCATAGACCTGAGCCTTTTATAAGTTCTACGATGTCTTGATTCTCGTAGTCGTTAGGTTGCATTGTATACCAGTTAGTATAGTTTACTGGCGAACCATCGTCCCATTCGAAACGGCCTTCTCTGTTTACATCTGTAAGACCTATCATCGCTGTAGACGCTATTACTCTGTCTGCGAGATATTGGTTTTCAGCCTTAGAGTCTATTGATGCAAGATGACCACCATGAGGTGCTATAAGTTTTATGGCTTCTTCATAAGTATGGAAATCTCTACTACAGTAATAGTTAGAACCATTGAATGTACCTACATAGATGAATCCTTGTATAAATCCTGGGTCGTTACAAGTAGAACAAGTCCCTGTGTATTCCGGTAAATTATAATCTACCACACCTACTCCATTTTCATTGCACATAATAGTGATGTCATCAGGACAATCTTCAAATGTTGCATCTGTCAGGACAGAGACCTTAAAAGAACAACTGGCTTCGTTCCCACAAGCATCCGTAGCAGTATATATTACCGTAGTAATTCCTACAGGGAAAGTGTTTCCTGGAGAAAAATTACTTGTAAGGGTGATTGCATTAGCATTATTACTTGCTACAGCTACAGGCTCAGCCCAGTGTGCATTTGTAAAATTGTCGACTACGTTTAAGTCTGCTGGACAGTTGTGCAAAGTTAGTGCGGTCATGTCCTGCACCGTAATTCTTTGTGAGCAGGTAAAGGTTTCAGTAGACATATTACTGAATGTGCCACTCCATAACCTGGTAATACCTTTTCTATTGCAACCTAAATCAGACACTGCATCTGAGTGAAAAGTATTGATAAGACTACCACAGTTCATGTTTCCAGAAAAGGCAGAAGGCATACCCAGCGCAGAAGGAGAAATATCTGCATTGACATCGACGATGACATCATCAGGACAAGAAAGATGACAGTCAGCGCAGTTCACTGTTATGGTGAAGGTATGTGAAGCAAAATTTCCACAAAAGTCAAAGGCCACATATTCTATAGTTGTAACCCCTTGAGGGAAGTGGTCTCCTGATTTAAGATCCACTTCTCGGCCATTACGTGTCGCAGTTTCGGTTACCGAAATCAGGACATGGTTATCATAGACTGTCGGGAAATTGTAAAAAACCTGAGTAGAACAATTTTGTAAAGTCTGAGGATCTGTATTATTTGTATAGACCACTATATCTGTAGGTGCTGATTGGATAACAGGATCTACTTCATCTATCTGTTTGATGGTCTGGATACAAGTATCCATAAGTGACGGATTATCTGGATCTCTAGCAACCCAAGTCCTGGTGTAGGTCTTGTGACAGGCATTTACAATAAATACCTCATCGGTAAAAGTGATAATCGGTGTCCCACAATTAGGCCCTCCTGGCTCTGCAGTTGGGAAACCTGTTCTGTTTGGGTGAGAACTTTCTGAAGGCTTAAGCCAAACGAAAGGAGGACAAATAATTCTTGGATTTGCATTGCACATCTCTTCTGCAGCAGATTCTGATGGGGATTTTGTAAAAGAATCTTCGGCGCTGGCATTCATACAAATGCATACGAAAGCCAGAAGGCAGGCGAGTTTAAGGGTAGTCATGTAATTTCTATTTTGAGTTTAAAGACTAAGTCTGTATTGATTAGGACTGATCTTTACACTGAAAGATACCTCTCAATGAGTATATCTCATTGATTTATTTCCCCAATTGCCCAATGGTTTACCTTAATGTCTTACTTTAACAAAAAAAAAGCCCTTTCCATATAAGAAAGGACTTCCCAAAAACGACCATACTCTACAAATGGGCAAAATCAATAGATATCACATCCATGGTGGTAAGCTGTTACGATGATTTTTGTCGAGCCATCTTCCATCTGTCTCAGTTCGACAGGGTTGTCTACATTTACCTTTATTCTGTGAATTTTTCCTTTCAGATTGTCTATAAATAATGATTTATTTTCGAATGTAACTCTCTCTGGCTGAGTCATTAACATCGATTTTACCAGATTGTAAGCAGCGGCTATATTGGTGTCTGGTAGTTCTAAGACCACTTTGAAATCATGCGGTGTATCTCTTCTTGTAAGAGTGATCCCATCTTCTAGGTGCTGTATAACTTGGTCTAGTGTTTCATTATGAATCGTATCTGGTGTCCTAACTTCAGCATAATGGTACTCTGTCCAGGCCAAAATAGGATAGGTAAGGTCCAAGTCACTCTGTGTCATCTCAAATTTGTAATTAGGAATCGGTAGGTCTGAGATAAATCCTTCAAAGAGGTAACCTTTCTCTCCTTCATGAATGACTTTCACCCATTTTCCAGATAGCCACTCTATAGTAGCAGAGTTTTTACTCTCTTCTAAGATAGTAACCTTATCACCGTAAGGAATCACTTTTAGAACCTGTCCGTCACTCTTTGGCTGTGCTCTTAGCTTCAGCCCTGAAAAGGCATAGACATATTTGGTGCTGGTTGTCGGCTCAGTATTAAGCGTAGTTGCCATCATAGGCTCAGCGAAAATGGTCAGAACAAGAAATGCAATTAGATTTTTCATGACTATAATTTTTAGATTAAGAAATCTGTGTTTCGATTATTATAACCTAAAGATGTGCCCGATTAGCCTTCGTTTTCCCGGCGATTGAGTAAGTGTATGTGGATTTCTAGTAAGCGTAGAGAAGGGTCGCGTTTGCAAACTTGATTTAACGAGGTAGCGAACGCGACGGAGCTATCTTACAGGCGTTTAGCAATTAAAATAATGAGTTGTTTGGTATGTCATCCAACATAGTAGGCTTTAGATGGCATAAGAGAAATAGCAATGAAGCAGAAAAATTCAGAATGTAATCTGATAATGTACTTAAGGATCATATCTGTCTCTAGAAGAAGATGTCTTAGCTCCATTCTGCTGTGATTTTGTCTAGTTACAAATATTAATTGACTTGCAAATAAAAGCTATCAAAGGTGCAGAGCACCGTTGTATCTATAGGATTCAATATGCTGAATTCATATCACTAGGTGCAGCGCACCGTTCTCTTATATAAGTATACTCCTATAAATTTCTAGAAACTCGGCTGTCATCATAGCGGTAGCACCCCATAGAGTTTCACCATCCAGATCGTAATAAGGCACATTTTTCAATACTGTAGATCTTATCGGTAGGTCTTTGGTGAGTATCTCTGTAGATAAGAGTTCTTTTAGGTCTTTTCTTATAACATAAGCGACTTCTGACTCTTGCAGGATAAACTCTGGTAAGGTCTCGCAAAATGCTACATACGGCGAGACTATAAAGTCACTTACAAAAACATACACTTGTGACAAACTGCCTAGTAGCTGTATCTGCGTTCTCGGCACACCTATTTCTTCCTCTGTCTCCCGTAGAGCTGTATCTTCTAGTGAACGATCATTTTCTTCGGTTCTACCACCTGGGAAGCTGATCTGACCACCATGCTTATCGTGGGGATTGTTAGAAGGTCTTTTGATATAGATGATATCCCAGCTGTCGTTGCTGTTAGGTACTAAGAGGAGGAGCACTGCTGCTACTTTGCTAGATGGTTTGGGTTTTCTGAAATCTTCGTAACCAATAGAAGCCAATTTTTTCTGGGCTTCCCACCCAGGTTTGGCTAAACTTAAAGCAACTTTCAGTTTACTGAATTTTTTCACAGCTCGTATTATAAAGGCTAATTCTGAGCTACAAGGTTAGTATATATTTGTCAAAGCAAGAAGTAGGGGAGAATAAAGGCAACAACGATGATCTGAGTTTTGCAAGAATTATCAGCTCTGTTCCCTAGATCAAACCTGACGGTTGGTGGCTCCTTAACCTAGGACCCTCGTGTAGGGACATAAAAAAAGCCGGTCCTAGTTTTCCCCCTATGAACCGGCCTGAAGAAGGATCTTATCGCTAAGTATTCCTCTCCAATAATCTGAACACAGACATATCTGCCAATACCTTGCCAAATTTGTTAAAATAGGGAGTCTAGAATCCGTCTAAAATTACAAAGTGCTCATATACAAGCCTTTATGTAATTACTTGCCTCTTAGAATTGTAAGGCTTTGAGCAGCTTTTTTTGCTGGAAGTGTACAAATCAGTGCACCTATAGCAAAAACAGTAAGGCTAACAGTAAGGAAATCGATACTTCTAATCTGGATAGGATAAGCCTCCGTCATGAAGTCGCTTGGTACACCTACTACACCAAATTTGATCTGGATATAATAGATTATAAGCGCTAATATGAAGCCGACGATTACACCAATTCCTGTAATTAGTATACCAAGGATAAAGAACAACTGACCGACCTGACGATTTTGATAACCCAAGGCTTTTAATACGGAGATGTCCTTTCTCTTGTCTAATACTATCATCCACAGTGCCCCTAAAAGATTGAACGCAATAAGAAACATGGTCAGACCAGTAAGTAGGTAAGTAATCCACTTTTCTATTTGCATAACTTTTAGTGTCGTCTCATCTTGCTGGTACCGGTCTTTGATTTCCAGCTTATCGCCCAGGACTTGCTGCAGTTCCTTTTGTACGGCAGATTCGTTGGCATCAGGACTATATTTAATTTCTATAAAAGAAGCTTGCCCTTTCTTATCCATGAGTTCTGAAGCCAGTTCGTATGAACTAAGGACATATTGATAATCAGAATCACTCTTTACAGAAAAGATACCTGCAGGATAGAAATTACGGCTGGTAAAGTCCTTGGTACCTAGCATGGTTTTTTTTTGAGAGGGCATATAGACTGTAAGTGCATTCAGTTTGTCATCCACATTTATGGAGAGCTTGTTTCTCATTCCGATACTAAACATACCGTACTGGATACGGCCTTCCTTTGTAGCATACTCCCCATCTATTATGAGAGTATCCAGACTTGTAACTGATTTGTAATAAGAGTCTATGCCTTTCAGATAACCGATTTCTTGTATATCTCTGTATTCGAAAAGTGCTATTTCTTCTATCGTTGCTGAGGCGGCTGCTATGCCATCTATGGCAGTGATTTCTTTCAGCAGTTCGTCGTTGTAGGCAAAAAACTTGCCTTCCACGGGAGCCACTTTGAGATCAGGATTGAAAGCATTAAATAGACCAGTTAATAAGCCTTCGAAGCCATTGAAGACACTGAGAATGAGAATTAGAGCCGCTGTTCCTACTGAAATGCCAAAAATGGATATCCCAGTAATGATATTTATAGAATTAGTGGATTTTTTACCAAAGAGATATCTGCTGGCTATGTCTAGATTAAGAAATGACATCGTTACTCTAGCTGTGTATCCAACATTGCATTGTAGAAAACAGTCTGTACGCGGGGTCTGTAGTTTTTCTTTCCAAAGGTTCGGTTTTCCATAGTAGGATAAGTCCTATTGGATAAAAATATATAGATTAAATCATATTTAGGGTCGGCAAAGACCGATATTCCTGTAAAGCCCAGATGACCGAAAGCCAGATTGGACGCTTCAGGACACATATTTTCTGTTTTCTCAGAATTCAGCTCTTTCATATCAAAACCTAAACCACGACGCGTAGACTTGTGATATCGCTGGGTAAATCTCCTGACTGTCTTAGGTGATATGTAGCGTTCCCCTGCATACGAACCACCATTGAGCAACATCTGCATAAGTACTGCAAGATCTTCGGCATTAGAAAAGAGACCGGCATGACCAGCGACACCACCCAGCATAGCAGCACCCATATCATGGACATGACCATCTATAACTTCATCACGGAAGTAGGTATCTTTTTCGCTAGGAGGAATTCTCTTTGTAGGAATGCGTCTGAGAGGGTTAAACAAAGTATTCTGTAAACCCAATGGCTGGTAGAAGGTCTGCTCAGTATACTTGTCCAATGTTACGCCTGACTGGCCTTCTATAACCTGCTGGAACAAATAAAAACCCAGATCGCTGTAACGGTATCTTCGAGTAGGTTTCAGATCACAGTTGTAGATGTACTTATAGATGGTGTCTCTAAAATCATTTCGCAGATAGAGCTGGTCCGTTACTTTTATACTATGTGTCTCACTATAGGCTTCTCGGTAATATTTTTCTAGTCGTTTTGGGTTTTTTACATCCTTTTCCATGGAGTCTTCGTAGAAGGCAATCCAGCCGGGTAGTCCGGCATGATGCGCCATGACATCTTCTATGATTAATGGACCTTTGTTAGTAGTATCTAGTTGAGGTAGATAGGTGTCCAGGCTATGATTGAGATGGAGTTTGCCTTCATCATAGAGTTTCATCATGGAGATGGTGGTCGCCAGTATTTTAGTTACTGAGGCAACGTCATAGATATCATCTGACTCTACTTTTTGTTTTCTTTTATCGGTATGATGACCAAAGGCTTTGTGATAAAAAATCTTGCCATGTCTCGCAGCTAGAATCTGACAGCCAGGGGCCGCCTTCTTATCGAACATCTCCTGGATGATAGTGTCTATTGCCATAAGACTGTCAGAAGACATGAGAACTTCCTCAGGCGATGCATAGCCGAGTCGCGCCATATTGGGTCTAGTAATACCCTGGTCCAAGGGGAAATCAGCATGTGCTGTAACTGGCAACCTGCCAGCTATCTTTTGTACACCACAGATTGCCTGAGCAACAACCTCCTGCATCATAGGATCTTCTTCGTAGGCTTGTACGATAGTTGGGATGTTTCTGAAAAACTTAAGCGCATAGGGGCTACCATTATTTACTAGTATGACTTGCTGTCTGTTGTTCAGCTGATAGATCAGATCAAACATCGATTGCGTTATTCCAAAATCCTTGCTGGAATAGATAGACATATCATGCAGAGAGACGATGACTGTCTCATAGTTGGCAAGTTTATTTAGAATGGAGCTTATTCTTTCTGGATTGACGTTCTTGCCGACCTGCAATTGCTGAGTAATATGGAATCGTGACAGCATTTTCTGAAAGTCGGTCTTGGTTTCTGACCCCAGACTGAGGGTTGCTATTTTTTGTCCATCTATCTGTTTCAGTGGCACCAGGTCGCCGTCATCTTTGACCAGAGTCACTGCCTTTTGGTAGAGTTTCTTTTTAAGAGTATTTGCAGCCAGATTATTGATTTCCTTATTTATGCCTGGCGTATTTTTAATATATGGCTTGCCAGTAAGTTTGAGCTCGTACTTGGCTTTGAGGATTTTGAGGACTTTCTGGTCTATGACCGAGATATCTAGTCTGTCTGAGTTGATTTCAGTTTTGAGTTTGGTAATAGCCTTGCCGATATCTATAGGAAGCAACATAATGTCATTACCTGCCTTTATGGCTTCGAGTTCCATATCTCCTGGTGCAAAGTGTTTGGCGACACCTTTCATTTCCAGACCATCAGTGAATATAAGACCATCAAAATGGAGTTGGTCCTGAAGGATTTCAGTGACTACTTTTCTGGAAAGCGATGTAGGTCTGTTTTCTCTATCATCCAGCGTGGGTATAGCCAGATGCGCCGTCATAGCACTTTTGACCCCTAGTTGTGAGAGTACTCTGAAGGGCATT
>CAYNJK010000146.1:0-8124 GCA_964397575.1 uncultured Saprospiraceae bacterium | reverse complement strand
GTAGTCAGGCAAAATAATATGGGCGCCTTCCTGCCGTTATAAAAACATTCCTTATCAACTTATAAGCATGAAAAACAGTCTTCATCTTCTATGGGTCTTAGGCAGCTTCTGTCTGTTCTCAGCTTGTGGCCCCAAGATCTTAGTATCTATTTCTGAGTCTGCTGTAGCTAGTCTGGACGACACGGAGAAAATATATGTTATCCATTCTGAAGAGCTCCTGCCATTGACAACACGTTACTTAGGAGAGCTAAAATCACGGAACTCAGGCTTTGGCAATGATTGCGGTTATGAGGAGGTCCTTGCTAAGGCTAAAGAGGTCGCCAGAAGCAAAGGTGCAAACATCATCGCATTGAGCAGTGTAAAAACCCCTAACCTCCGCTCTGCCTGTTATAAAATATCAGGGCGACTCCTGTATGCAGACGATGAGGCACAACTCCAGCTACTGGACGATCAACTTGCCGAGCGCAATAAACTTTCCGCTGCGCAGCTGGATCCAGAATATGCCCTGATAAACTTCTACAGGCCTGCATATTATCCTGGCTCTTTTATAAACTATCTTATTTCTGATGAAGCAGGGCAGGTCATCGGTAAGCTAAAAAACAACAGTGCTTTTAGACATACG
The DNA here is from genome assembly GCA_964397575.1 of uncultured Saprospiraceae bacterium. Taxonomy (GTDB): domain Bacteria; phylum Bacteroidota; class Bacteroidia; order Chitinophagales; family Saprospiraceae; genus RFSX01. The sequence continues at coordinate 7,502 of CAYNJK010000146.1, read as the reverse complement.
ACCAGCAAAAATGGTCTCCTGACTTTCCAAGCTGGCGCTGGCGAGACCATTTCCATACAGGTCCAGCCGGGACAGGTGTACTACCTCCGCTGTGGGACCAAACCCGGTTTTCCCAAAGCCAAACCAGAACTATATCTTGTAGATGTAGCGCTCGGTAAGGAGGAGCTAGCAGAGATGTAACTGATTAGGGTATAAGGTTATAGGGTTATAGGTTATAGGGTTATAATCCAGCTCTAGGTCTGCATGCACTACGCCCCGCCGCCTACAAGTCTGATATATCTACCTTCAGTCGATAGCCTAGAGAGATCAATAGACCGCCGACACCACCGGTGGTCATATTTTCTTCTATATCAAAATTAGCCGGTACGATGTAGTCAGCAGCAAGGTAGAGACCGCCGATCTTTATACCCACCTGCGGCACCAAGCCTAGACGAGTGGCTGTAAGAGCCTGCGTGGTAACTACGCCATTAATTGTTATCATAGGAGTGGTCAGCGACGAAGCGCCCAGCGTCAAGCCTACAAAAGGCGTGAAGCCCTTTGGTTTCAGTTCGTACAGTCCTTTTACCCCGAATACTTGCAGTCCGTATGCATCGAAGATACTGCTGGCAAGGATGCCCGAGTAATATCCCAGACCGACACCTAGCTTGGCTTCGTCCCCTAGATGGTACATAAGATCTCCGCCAAAGCTGATGCCACCACTGACATCATAGTTGTCCTCATTGATCCCGCTGCCGCCAGGGAAAACCCAGCCAAGCTGACCGGAAGCAGAAAAGGTCTGGCCTGAAAGTGACAGACTCCATAAACAAAGTGCGGCTAATAGAACTTGTTTCATAACTCGTGATTTTTTGTCGATTGCTAACTAAGTTAATTGATAACTTCTAGCAAAATAATACAAGTATAGCAATTCTTAGCTAAGATCTGTGCTTAGGCAGGGTCGGCTGTGTTAGAACGTATTTCTACTAGGTGTATAGCTTATACCCGTCGGCCAGCTTGGTCCATCTTTAGGAGTATCGCCATCATAATAAAAAAGGACACCAGGGAGGAGCCGCCTTTACTCATAAGCGGTAACGGAATACCTATAACGGGCATAAGGCCTATGGTCATTCCTATATTGATAAAATAATGGAAGAAAAGAATGCCGGCAATGGAATAGGCGTAGTACCGCACAAAAGGCAAGGTGGCCCTTTCCGCTATAACTGTCAGTCGGAACAGCAGTACGGTCATCAGTAAGATGAGGCTGGCAGAACCGATAAAGCCTTGTTCCTCTCCGAGAACACTAAAGATAAAGTCTGTCGCTTGCTCGGGCACATAGTTCAGCTTGGTCATATTGCCATCCAGAAAGCCCTTGCCCGTAAAGCCTCCCGAGCCTATAGCAGTCTTCGATTGTATGATATTGTAAAGGGCGCCATGTGGGTCACTGAGGTCTGGTCTCAGCCATACATTGAGCCGTTCTCTTTGGTGGTGCTTCAGTATATTATTGAATGCCCAATCTGTACCGAAGGCAATAGCTATACTCGTTAGTGCTAGGATAACCGAGACGATCATTAACTTGTACTTGGCTTCCTTATAAGTTAGAAACAAGAAATAGAATCCCGATAATAAGAGCAGTAGCAGTATATATCTGTAATCAAAGAAATTGTAACTGGCTAGCGCAAAGAGTCCTATCAGGACCAAAATACTGAGCGGCAACTGATTGTTTTTGCAACTGTAGACCAGCACAAAGTATAAGCCTAATAGGATTATAAGCATTACCAGATAGGGTGACCAGATTAATGAACCCAAGAAGATAAAGGCCAAAGAAAAACTTAGCCCATAGAAGATGGGGTTAAGTCCAGCACGATACAAAGGAATCATAAAGGACAAAAAGATGATGGCTGTGCCTGCATCTGGTTGTAGGAAGATAAGAAAAGCCGGGACCAAAAAAAGTAGAAAGCTTATCGCTGTTTTATTCAGTTTATTAATATTAAGATTGGGTTGCCCCAAGAATGCAGCAACACCTAGGGCGGTGCCTAGCTTGGCAAATTCTGAGGGCTGTATCGAATAACCCATAATATTAAACCAGGAGCTCGCGCCTTTTACTTCTTTCCCAAAAAACAAAACGACTATCAGTGACACCAAGGTCAGTGCATAGATAGGATAGGCCAGACTACTCCAGGTCCGCCAATCCAAGGAGATAAATACCATAAAAGCCACAAGTGCTACCCCCAGCCAGATGGTTTGCTTACCTACTACTGTATCGAAATCTATCCAACTTGTGCTCGTCTCGTCGTAACTGTAGGTATACAACATTAACCAGCCTACGAGTACGATAGAAAAAAAGATGCTGGTTGCCAGCCAGTCGATAGAGTTTTTGGTTTGTCGATTTACATTAGGCATATGGAAAGGGCCACTAGGACTATCGCCCTAGAGGAGTTCTTGTTTCTTCATCTCTGCCTGCACAGGTATCGCAGAAGGAAAGTCTTTCTTGAGTTCCAGTAGTTTGGCTTCGAGATCTTCTCTTAGCTCATAGGCCCCTGTTCTTACTTGATAATACGGTGGATTGTGTTCCCACTTGTAGCGCATCTGCGGATAGAGCTGTTCGAATTTCTTGATGCCCAGTTCCATTTCTCGCCTGTCATTGGTCGTTAGAATCTGGATACGCCAGGCCCGGACGGTCATCTTCTTTTTATTCTGGGACTTATAGGTGTCCATCAGTTTGGTAATCTCTGGTTCCTCACTGATTGTCACTTGTGCCGTCCCACAATAGGTACAGAACAAGGTAATTACTAGGGTCAAAAAGAATTTGTGCATCATACGTCCAGCTTAGCTTGTGTAATTATAAACGGCCATGACATTGTTTATATTTCTTGCCACTACCGCAAGGGCAAGGGTCATTTCGTTTTATTTTTTTCTCTTCTCTTCTGAAAGTCTCTGGCTTTGCCCTTTGTGGTCTGCCAGCGCTGGCTGCTGCCCGCTTGGCTGCGGCCTGACTCTTATTGGTCTGTACTTTTCTGAAGTCCGTTTTTTGCTGTCTGGCCTCTCTGACTTGGTCAGCCTGCGGCATGATCAGCTTGCCACCCATCAGGTAGGACATTACGTCATAATTTATTTTGTAGACCAGTTCTTCAAAGGACTTGTAGGCTTCCATCTTATAGACTACTAGTGGGTCTTTCTGTTCGAAAGAGGCCGCCTGAGAAGAATCCTTTAGCTCATCCATAGCTCTGAGGTGTTCTTTCCAGTTCTCGTCTATTAGTGCCAGAGTAATGGCTTTCTCTATATCCTTCATGATGGTCTCGCCGTCAGAATTGATGGCCAGTTCTAGGTCTGCCGCTATCGGCAGTGGCGTCTCCCTTGACGTGCTTTCGTAAGGTACAGCTATCCGCTTGTACTTATGTCCTTCGTTGGCATGGACCGTCTTGATAATAGGCAAGAGCAATTGCTTAATCTGGTCAGACTTTCTTTTATATCCTTCCAGTACTTGTTGCTGGTACATATCTACCAGTTCCGAAACCGAGCCTTCTGTAAAGGTCACTTCGTCGATGTCAGGATTAAGTGAGAGAATTCTCAGACTATCATTGACAAAGGTGTTGTAATCACCACCTGCTTTATGATCCTCTACCAAACTTTCTGTCAGAGACATGATCATATTATAAAGGTCCACAGCCAATCTTTCGCCAGATAAGGCATTGTTCCTTTTATTATAGACGGCTTCTCTTTGGATGTTCATGACATCATCATACTCTAGTAGTCTCTTCCTGATACCGAAGTTGTTTTCCTCTACTTTTTTCTGTGCTCGTTCGATGGACTTAGAAATCATCTTGTGCTGGATGACTTCGCCTTCCTGATGCCCCATAGAGTCCATGACCTTGGATATCCTATCAGAATTAAAGAGTCGCATCAGTTTATCCTCCAGTGAGACATAGAACTGCGAGCTACCTGGATCTCCTTGTCTACCTGCTCTACCTCTTAGCTGTCTGTCTACCCTTCTGGAATCGTGTCTTTCGGTCGCTATGATAGCGAGTCCGCCAGCCGCTTTGACCTGATCTGAGATCTTGATATCTGTACCCCTACCGGCCATATTGGTTGCAATGGTAACGGCGCCAGGCTGCCCTGCAGCAGAGACTATTTCTGCTTCGCGCTGGTGTTGCTTGGCATTGAGGACATTATGTTTGATGCCTTTTATATCCATCATTCTGCTCAGCTTTTCGGACACATCTACCGTGGTGGTACCTACTAGTACTGGTCTACCTTGTGAGGTCAGCCTGTGTATCTCATCTAGGACGGCATTGATCTTTTCTCTATCGGTCTTATAGACGAGGTCTTCTCTGTCATCTCTTATTATCGGTCTATTAGTAGGAATAACGACGACGTCCAACTTATAGATTTCCCAAAGCTCTCCTGCTTCCGTCTCTGCTGTACCCGTCATTCCGCAGAGCTTGTGGTACATTCGGAAATAGTTCTGCAGTGTTATCGTGGCGTAGGTCTGAGTAATATCGCCGACCTTCACATTTTCTTTGGCCTCTAGTGCCTGGTGTAGTCCATCGGAGTATCGTCTACCTTCCATCATACGTCCAGTAGATTCATCTACGATTTTGACTTGACCATCTAGAACGACATACTCTTCTTCCTTTTCAAAAATCGTATAGGCTTTCAGCAATTGATTGACGGCATGTAGTCGTCGTGCTTTTATAGAGTAGTCTTGTACCAGATTTGCTTTTTTCTCTGTCACATCGGCCCCTGTCTCTGTGGCTTCTGATTCCAGTTCCTGCATTTCGGTGGCGATATCTGGCATGACAAAAAAGCTGGAGTCGTTCTCTCCACGAGACATATACTCTACACCTAAGTCGGTGAGTTCGACGGCTCTGTTTTTTTCGTCTATGGTAAATAACAACTCCTGATCTACCAGGTGCATGTGCTTGTTCTGCTCCTGCATGTAGTAATTCTCGGCTTTTTGCAGGGTCGCTTTTACGCCTTCCTCACTGAGAAACTTGATAAGTGGACGATACTTAGGCAAGGCTCTATAAGCTCTCAATAAATGCATTCCACAGTCGCCTTCTTCAAAACCTGTATTGCCTTGAGCAAAAAGTTTTTTGGCCTTAGACAGGTATTCGGTTGCATTTTTTCTCTGTGCAGCAATGACTCTCTCCACCTTAGGCTTCAGTGTCTGATACTCTTGTTCTTCTGTGCCTTCTGGTACAGGACCAGAGATGATCAGAGGTGTACGGGCATCATCTATGAGTACTGAATCCACCTCATCTATCATAGCGAAGTGGTGCTTGCCTTGTACTTTTTCTCCTTCCGAGCGGACCATGTTGTCTCTCAGGTAGTCAAAACCAAACTCATTGTTGGTGCCATAGGTAATGTCGCAGCCATATGCCGCTACTCTTTCTGGAGAGTGGGGTCTGTATCTGTCTATACAGTCTATAGTAAGGTGTAAAAACTGGAAAATAGGTCCTACCCATTCGCAATCCCTTTTTGCCAGATAATCATTGACCGTTATAACATGTACGCCTTGTTGTGACAAGCCATTGAGGTATGCTGGCAGAGTGGCCACCAAGGTTTTTCCCTCTCCTGTTTGCATCTCTGCGACCTTACCGGAGTGGAGTACATAGCCACCTATCAGTTGTACATCATAGTGCACCATATTCCAGGTGATTTCTGCACCTGCCGCAGACCAGCTGTTTTTCCATACAGACTGGTCACCTTCTATACTTACGAAATCCTTGTTTGCTGCAAGGTCTCTGTCTTGCTGTGTCGCAGCTACTCTAAGCTCTGCATTGTTGCTAAATCTTCTTGCGGTTTCTTTGACCGTAGCGAAGGCTTCTGGAAGGATATCCAGCAACACATCCTCTAGATGCTTATCGCGCTCTTTTTTATACTCATCCAGTTGTCTATAGAGGTCTTCTTTCTGGGAAACATCCGTTTCGTCTGCTATTGTTTGGTTGATACCAGCTATTCCCTCATCTATTTGTGACAAATGGTCAGCTATTCTAGCTCTGAAGTCGAGGGTATTATTCCTCAATTCATCGTTAGATAGACTTTCGTACTGTCTAAAAAATTCATTGGTTTTATCGACGTAGGGGTTGATAGACTTGACGTCTTTATCATACTTTGTCCCAAAAACCTTCTTCAGAAAACCAAACATATGCTGTTATTACTAAAATTTAACTTCAAAAACGGTGGCAAAAACAATATGGAGCCCCAAGATACGTGATAACGGCCTTTATTGTCCTTCTTTCGAGGAGAAAGAGGTCATATATTATACCAAAGGGACAAAGATGACAGAATGGCAAAAAAGTACGGCAAAGGAATAGGCTAAGCTGTCAGATCAGACGTGGATATCTGTCTAAAACTAGAGGTTTGCGGCAGCTGCATTGCCTATAAACTCCTCTCTGAAGTACTCCATAAAAGTTCTTTCAAACTGATTATAGGACCTATCCGATAAAAACAGCTTAAGTAGAATGTTCTTGAGCTCCCGTTTTTCTACGCTGGTAGGAAAGAATGTATTTATATTTTCTTTCAAAAAAGCATGACAAGCGAGTCGGTGAGAATTGGACAAAAGCAGCAAGTTTATCATGGTTTCTTCGGAAACGAAGGTCAGAATATATTCCTTTTCTTCTTTCGCAAAATGATAATCAACTTCGGCGGCTTGTAGAAGAAGCAGAGCAATAAACTGCTTCCTGTTAATGGATTCGAACATATGGAAATAATGATTAGGGCTGAAAGTGTATGTTTCAAAGTTAGCTTTAATTCTGAGAACCTAGTCTATTTAACAGTCTTATAAAACCTTGTCTTCGCCTCTAACACTACAAACTAAACAATAGACTAAATCTTCAGCCTAGAATCAAAAATGGGTCAGTACTGAAATATCCTTTTTCGTAGAGTAATTGGCCCGTTTTAGCATAAAGAATAGCCCGAATAGTACTGACTGAGCTACTTTTGTCGGCAGAAACAACAGCTATGAAATCATTCCTTGTCAGCCTTCTGCTCCTTTCTATTTCTGCTCTCACGGGCCAAAATACAATCGAAGGAAAAATCACAGATGAGAATAACCAAGCCATCTTCTTCGCTACCGTTGCGGTATACAATGCAGCAGACAGTAGCTTGGTAAAAGCAGAATCCACTGATGATGATGGAAGATATAAGCTGTCCAATCTAAAAGACGGTGCCTACTATCTGAATGCGACCATGCTAAGTTATGCTGACCAGAGTACGCCGACTATACTGTTGCAGGGAGACAGCAAATCCTATGATATACAATTGCTTCCTGATGCAAATATCTTGACCACCATAGAAATAAAGGACAAGGCTCCCTTACTGGAACAAAAAGCAGACAAGCTTATTGTCAATGTGGAAGGCAACATGACCAATACCAGTGGCAGCTTACTCGATGTGATGAAGAAAGTACCTGGGATGCTAGTGGTCAGAGACAGGCTCAGTCTAGCAGGTTCTGGTACGCCTACCATCCTCCTGAATGGCAAGACGACACAGTACATGGATGTGCACTCATTACTGAGGGACAT
>CAYNJK010000145.1:0-8268 GCA_964397575.1 uncultured Saprospiraceae bacterium | reverse complement strand
TAAACAATTGATGCCAATTAACCTATCTTAATGTCTACTTATGTGGGGAAGTCTACACCCCTGATTATATCAATTAAATTAATAGTGTCTACGGAATTAGCTTGTCTATGTTCAATTAGTATTTCCTTGTTGAGTTTGGTTAACTCTGCTTCGTTAACTACTTGTCCTTGCAATACATTATGAACGACGATGAAATTTATAACTAGAAGAATCTCAATTAAGGTGATTTTCATTTTGTATGCAATGTTGTTGAACTAAATATACTTCTATTTTTTTTCCTGTTAGCAATCAATTTTGAGATTAGACAGAGAATTTTTCCTAATAAGAAACAGACTACAGTATTAACTTTAGCTGCACGATAAAACCATAGATTGGCAAAGTCTGAATAAGAATAAATGAGGAGTTACCAATCTTAGCTCTTAATGCTCAGTTTTCATTTAAAGAAATGCAGTAGGATTAATTCTGAAAATCATTAGATACGTCCGCTTATTATCTCTCAGCTCCACAAATATTTTTACCTTACCATTTCAAAAAAAATTGAAATAATAGAAATGAGTAAAAAGGAATACGATATTATAATCATAGGCGGTGGTTCTGCAGGATTGGGTGCTCTAGGAATGGCACAAGAATTTGGCTGGAAGCCACTGATGATAGATAAGGAAGAGGCGCATATAGGTGGCGATTGTCTCAACTTTGGTTGTGTTCCTAGTAAGGCTCTCATCCATCTCGCCAAGCAATTTCATGGAGCTCGGAAAGCAAGTCAGTTTGGTCTAGAAGTAAAGGGAAAGGCCGACATGAAAAGTATTCTTAATTATGTACATAGCAAACAAGCTGTTATAAGAGCTCACGAAAGTGCTGATTATATTCGCGCCCAAGGTGTAGATCTTAAAATAGGTACTGCTGCATTTACTGACGAAGAAACCATACATGTAGGTGATGAGTATTTTACTGCTCCGCGTATCATTCTTGCAACTGGTTCTAGACCCAGACATATTCCTTTTAAAGGTATAGACCAAGTAAAAGTATTTACGAATGAAAATCTTTTCTATGAAATGACAGAACTTCCTGACAAATTACTAGTGGTCGGTGGAGGTCCTATTGGATGTGAAATGGCGCAAACTTTTCAGCGCTTTGGTTCAGAAGTGACGATCATCGACATGGCTGATAGAATCTTGAATAAGGAGAGACAGGAATACAGTGAGATTCTTACAGAGCAACTTACCAAAGAAGGGATAACCATAATCAATAAAGCTAAACTTTCAGAGTTTACAAGTTCTACGACTGCACAGATAGAAGTAGATGGTGGCAATAAAGAAATACAATTCGATGCGGTACTGATGGCCATAGGCAGAGTACTCAATCTGGAGGACTTACAGCTGGAGAAAGGAAAGATAGAAACTGGGGAAAGAGGAAAACTAGTATTAGATGAATACCTTAGGACTTCTAACCAAAGAGTTTTTGCCTCTGGAGATGCAGCGGGTAAGTATCAGTTTTCTCATGCGGCAGAACTACATACCAACATACTAAGACATAATTTTAAAAGCAATTTCGACAAGAAGTATGATGCTCGACATATGTCTTGGGTCACTTTTACCCAGCCTGAGATCGCCAGCTTTGGTCTCGGTGAGGACTACCTACAAAAAAATGGTATAGAATACTGGAGGCAAGACCAAGATTTTTCTAAGGACGACAGAGCTATTGTAGACGAATATACTTATGGAAAAATAACTCTCTTCCTCACTCCAAAAACTTTCTGGAATAAGAAAAGAAAAATCCTCGGTGGAAGCATCATCGCACCAAATGCTGGAGAGTTAATGCAAGAACTGACCTTAGCAATGGAAGCGGAACTTCCTATAGAAAGAATCTACGAAAAACTCTATGCCTACCCTGTCGCTTCTAGAATAAATCAACAGACAGTAATGGGAGTTCTGAATTATGATGCACAGTCTTAGGCTAAAAAAACTCAATCTTTTTATATCTTAGAAGATAAACTATCCCTGCTAGCACCATGAAAAAAATGACCTGTAAAGAATTAGGAGGCGCTTGCGATCTGGTGTTTCAAGCAGAAACCTTTGAAGAAATCGTTGCACTAAGCAAAAAACATGGCACAGAAATGTTCCAATCAGCTGATGCCGATCATCTGTCTGCAATGGAAAAAATGCGTTTACTTATGAAAGAACCCGATGCCATGCAAAAATGGATTGAAGATAAAAGAGCAGCTTTTCATGCTGCGCCTCATTGCTATATCAACTTATGATAACACTTAAAAGAACAGATTCCAGCAACCCAGATTTCGTAGAACTTGTAGCCCTGCTAGATGCAGAGCTCAAAATAAGAGATGGTGAGGATAATGCCTTCTATGCACAGTACAATGGTATAAGTGTGATCTGAAGCAAGTCGTCGTTGCCTACAAGGATGGTCACGCGGTCAGTTGTGGCGCTATCAAAGCTTACGATGAGGAAAGCATGGAGGTAAAACGCATGTATACCAGAGAAGAAACAAGAAGACAAGGTATCGCCCATCAGGTGCTTGCCGAACTGGAAAAATGGACCTCAGAAATGGGATACAACTCCTGCATCCTTGAAACTGGCTTCCGTAATCCAGAGGCAATCAAACTTTACGAAAGCAATAACTACAAAGTGATACCTAATTTTGGCCAGTACCAAGGAGTTGCCAATAGCTGTTGCTTCTTAAAATCAGTAAATTCCTAACACATAGTAATGAAGTTACTAAGCAATTGTTAATACTGTTATAATTAACCCGCCAGTACTCTCATTCTCAAGTATAAATAAGAAATTTGATTTATGGGTAGTAGGATGATTCTTGTGTTAGTTATTCTGAGTTGCCTGTCTTCCTGTGATTATTACCTTATCAATAATTACAATGAACGCATAGGCCACATAGCTGCTTCTGAAGCTCTAGCTGGGACTGACCTGGATGTATGTTTTGAAGAAGTCCTTTTTCCATCCCACTACAACAGAACTACTATCCAGTACATCCATGGCAAAGACTCACTCACAACTTTTTTCTATAAGAACTACGACAACCATGGCATTACAAATGAATCTGGTTACATCACAGTAAAGTTTGTAATAAACTGCGAAGGAAAGACAGGCAGGTATCAAGTACTGGAAACAGGTATAGACTACAGTGAGAAACATTTTCACGAGGACCTGATCACAGAGTTGCTGGAGCTCACTCAAGAAATGGATGAGTGGACGCCATTTTATAGAGGAGATTCCCGATTCGATAGTTTTCATCACCTTACTTTCAAAATACAGAATGGAGAACTGGATGAAATACTGCCTTAGTCTTGCTCTCATTCTCTCAGCTCTGTTCTTTATCAAAACATCTGACAGACTAAGCAACGAGACTTACAGAGAACTGGATATTAATGACCGCAGAAAACTCTCTGCCGATTATCTCGCCCTAGCCAAGTCTCTTGAAATGGGTTCGCCCAAAGCGATGCGCCTATTAGACAAAGCAGCCAGAATAAATCCCGAAAATGAATTGGTCTGGAAAGAACTTAGCTGGCCTTACCTCTACTCAGGTGATTACAAAAAGTGGAGCGAATACATCGACAAAGCCATCTCTCTCAATCCTCAAGAATGGCAAGGCAACCGGGGATATATAAAACTCAGCTTCTTCAAAGACTATGGTGGTGCCCTGTATGATATAGAAGCACATGATACCATCAAGACTGAAATTTCCTTCCGAGGAAGAGTCTATGCTACTTCCTATCTCAAAGGGCTTTGTTATCTAGGACTTGAAAATTACGAACTGGCTAGTTCCTCTTTTCTCAGTTATCTGGAAAGCATAGAAAACAAACAAGGCTCATTCGAAGTAAATCCTATGGCTAATATCTATCTCGGAATAATAGAAAATTATCACCAGAACTACGATGAGGCACTTAACTATCTAAACCCTGCTATGCAGGAAGAAAAACCACTTGCTGATAGCCACTATCATGCTGCCTATGCCAATTTTATGCTGGGAAAAAATGAACTCGCAAATGAGCAGGTGGAATCAGCCTTACAACTGTTTGATACTGGAAAATACAACCAAGAAAGAATGGTAGAGGTACAATATCAGCTCTATCATAGAAACATAGAGCGGCTAGCACAAGACATAGCTTGCTTTTTGTAAGACTATAGCTGTCTCGCTTTCATATTTCTTCATTCAGGCTCTACTAGTTGAGAAATAACTATTTTTGACTCCTCAAAATTAGCTATGTATAATGTACTCATTTTAGGAAGTGGAGGAAGAGAACATGCTCTGGCATGGAAGATAAAACAGAGTCCTTTATGCTCAGATCTTTTTGTCGCCCCTGGCAATGCAGGCACAGACCAGATTGCTAAAAACATCTATGTCAATATTCTAGATTTCTCGGCCGTAGCCAAGCAGGTAGACAGGCACAAAATACATTATCTGGTAGTCGGACCAGAAGCCCCATTAGTAGAAGGCATCTATGATTACTTTAAGGACCATGAAGTAAAGGTCATAGGCCCCTCCAAGATTGCCGCACAGCTAGAAGGCAGTAAATCTTTTGCTAATGACTTTATGCAATCCTTCAATGTGCCGACCGCAGAATCTAAAAACATAACCAAAGACAATATAGAAGAGGGTTACGAGATCATAGATAAGCAAGAAGGCAAAATAGTGCTCAAGGCTGATGGTCTTGCCGCTGGCAAAGGTGTCCTCATACTCGATGATAAAGCAGAAGCCAAGCGACAGCTCAAAGCCATGCTGGAGGGCAAATTTGGCCAGGCGTCCAGAACTGTCGTTATAGAAGAATTTCTGGATGGTATAGAATTTTCTGTTTTTGTAGCCACAGATGGTAAAAGTTACAAAGTTCTACCGATAGCCAAAGATTATAAGCGCCGAGGAGAAGGAGACACAGGACTGAATACTGGTGGCATGGGTGCCGTCTCCCCCGTACCTTTTATAGATGAAGAACTAATGACCAAGGTCCATGAGTTGGTTATACAACCTACAATAGAAGGTCTGAAAATATTAGAATACGAATACAAAGGTTTCATTTTTATAGGCCTAATAAAGGTTAAGAACGAACCCTATGTCATAGAGTACAACTGTAGGTTAGGTGACCCAGAAACCGAAGTGGTATTGCCCCGTCTAAAAAATGATCTGTTAGAACTTATGGTGGCCATGCACAATGGCAAGCTAGACAAAATAAAAATAAAAAAGAGGAAGAAAACTGCAGCAACTGTAATGCTTGTGTCTGCCGGCTATCCTGAAAAGTATCAGAAAGGCAGAGAAATTATAATAGACAACGGCGTAGAAGACTCTATTTTCTTTCATGCAGGAACAAAAAAGCAAGCATACAGTACCGTCACAAATGGGGGTCGTGTAATTGCAGTGACTTCTCTGGGAAAGAACCACAAGAAAGCTGTAGAGAAATCCATGAAAAATATAAACAAGATTCACTACAAAGGAATGGAGTATAGAACTGATATCGGTTTTGACCTCTAATGCATTTCAAAAAATGGTTTATCACATAGAGGATATATCTGAGCTGACAGGTGGAAAAATTATTCTGCAGTCGGCAGCCACAGCTGCAATAAAGAATATCGTCTATGATACCAGAAAAATCAGCTTTCCACAACAATCCATTTTTGTAGCCCTTAAAGGAAAAGTAGATGGCCACAATTATATAGCTGCAGCCTATAGCAAAGGCATCAGACACTTTCTTATATCCAAGAATATAGACCTGAGCCTTTTTCCAGATGCCACCGTTATACACTGTGAAGATGTACTCTCTAGCCTACAGTCTTGGGCAAGAAAACACCGTACCCAGTTAGATATTCCTATTATAGCGATAAGCGGAAGCAATGGTAAGACCATCGTCAAAGAGTGGCTCCACATTGCACTAAACCAAAAATACCAGGTAGGGAAAAGCCCCTTGAGTTATAACAGTCAGCTAGGCGTTGCCCTTTCTCTAACACAACTGGACAGACAACTGGACCTAGCAATTATAGAAGCCGGCATATCACAGACTGGTGAGATGAGCAGCTTGGCCCAGATGATCAGACCTCAAGTAGGTATTCTTACCAACATAGCTGCGGCACATAGCTCTGGCTTTGCCGATAAAGAGGAAAAGCTGAAAGAAAAACTCCTGCTCTTCCAGCAAGTAGACTTGCTTATCTATAATAGAGACCAGCCACTTGTAAGCACAGTACTCGTCTCACAACCAGAACTCAACACTTTGTCTTGGGGACACAACGATGCCTCCGATATCCAAATCCTAACTCAAAACCCTAAGGACCATATCACAGAGATCTCATTAAGGTATGGAGAGAGGAAATACAATCTGACCCTCCCATTTACAAATCAGATAATGATAGAAAACTGTCTACATGTGGTAAGCTATCTTATCTGGGACAAGTGGAAAGAATCTGAAATACAAAAAAGCATTCATCACTTCTCGCCTTTGCCCAATCGTCTAGAAGTCAAACAAGGTGTCTATAACAGTCTGATATTAGATGACAGTTATTCTTCTGACCCTGCCGCGATGCAGCTAGCACTGGAAAATCTTGAGCAACTCGCTGGTGAAAAAGAAAAAATAGTCCTACTCACCCCCTATGAGCAGCAGAAAAACCAAGAACCTTATGAAGCCCTTTCAGCCCTGCTTCGTGAAAAAAAAGTATCCAGGGTAATCGGCATAGGATTTAGTGCAAAACAACAAGCAGTGCTGAATAGCGCAGAACACTATACTAGCGTAACTTCATTCTTATCCCTGCTAGACCCACTGAGTCTTGCAGACAAGGTCGTGCTCATCAAGGGTGCAAGAAAATATGCACTGGACAAAATCTCTGCGGCCCTTTCTGAACAGGTACATCAGACTTGTCTAGAAACCAACCTGTCTGCTATTACCCACAATCTGAATTTTTATAAATCTAAATTAAGGCCCGAAACAAAAATAATGGCCGTCGTAAAAGCTGAAGCTTACGGCAGTGGCAGCGACCAGATGACCACTTTTCTCCAGTCACAGCAAGTGGATTATTTGGCTGTAGCCTTAGTGGATGAAGGCATCAGACTCAGAAAACAAAACTGTAGTCTACCCCTTATGATCTTCAATGTACAAGAAAACAACCTGGAGCAATTGTGGGAGTATGAACTAGAACCCGAAGTCTACAGTTTCAGCATCTTATACCAGTTACTAAAAGTGGCGCAAGCACAGACCAGCCCTCTAAAGATTCATCTCAAACTAGACAGTGGCATGAGAAGACTGGGCTTCTTGGAAGAAGATCTGCCACAACTTATCCAGCTCTTAAGAGAACAAAAATATCTGCACGTCACTTCTGTGTTTTCGCATCTTGCCTCTAGTGAGTCAGCCGTAGATGATAGTTTTACTCAAGAGCAATTTGAGCTATTCGACAAGCTGTATGACCGACTGGCTACTGCCCTTAATATCCGTCCCTTAAAACATATGCTTAACACTGCTGGCATTGTCAGATTCCCAGGGCAGCAATATGATATGGTAAGACTGGGTCTAGGCATGTATGGTATAGATGAGTCTGGACTGGTACAGCAAGAACTAGAAAAAGGCCATACTCTAAAGGCTAAAGTCATCCAAATAAAGCCACTAGCTAAGGGAGAAACAACAGGCTACAACCGTAAAGGCAGTAATACAAACGATACTATGATTGCCATAGTCAGTATAGGCTATGCAGATGGTCTCATGCGCTCAGCTGGTAATGGTCAGCACCACTTCACCATTCAGGACAGGAGTTATCCTACTATCGGCAATATCTGTATGGATGTAATGATGCTGGATATAGGTAAAAACAGTGGTGTTAACATAGGAGACGAGGTAATCATTTTTGGAACCAAGCCCAGCATAGAATCTCTTGCAACTAGTTGTAATACAATCACTTATGAAATAATAAGCCGCATAGCTCCACGTGTCAAGCGGACCTACATCTATGACTAATAGGCGCATAGGGCACTTAAATTTGTCTTAAATGCCTTTGTGTTACTCGACATTGAGCCTTACAAAGCCGTAATTGTTATTTTTGCAGGATATTTTGGGCATAGAAGGACCCAATTTTTATCAATTACGAATCATGAGAAAGATAATATACCTCTTAGTTTTCTTCCAAGTCAGCATTTTATCTGCACAATCAGACGATCCTATACTGTTTACAGTCGCCGATAACGATGTGCACTTGTCCGAATTTAAGTATATCTACGAGAAAAACAATGCAGACAAAGCAGACTACTCTGAGCAAAGTGTCAATGAGTATCTAG
>CAYNJK010000144.1:0-8283 GCA_964397575.1 uncultured Saprospiraceae bacterium | reverse complement strand
ACACCATTACCTTTAGCTCCCTCATCGAGTCTGGTCACATTCATATTGTTCTTAGTATATATGCTCCCAGCAAAGAGGAACACGACCATCATTACTGCACCTACAATTAATAGTTTGTTAGAAGTTTTCATAGTATTATGTGTTCTCATTATTAGTTAGAAACTGATTGTATAGCTTTTCTAGCTCACTGAATTCTACCTTTAGTAGCTTCATTTTCTTGAAAGTCGCAGGCAGTTCTTCGTTCAAAAAAGCACTTTTCTGTAAGCCCAAAATCTCTTCAGGTGCCCCTTCAGAAACAAAGTAACCTATGCCTCTCTTGTTCTGTATTATTCCAGCTGTCTGGAGATGTGTATAACTCCGCATAATAGTATTAGGGTTGACCTCCATATTGGCGGCCATCTCTCTGACAGACTGTATCTTCTCCCCTACTGGCCACTTGCGAGTAAGGATATGCTCACAGATAAGATCCGCGATCTGGAGGTAGATGGCTTGATTCTTCTTAAACTCCATCTATACTTCTTTTTCTTTCATTTTAAAATAACTGACCACTAAGAAGAAGACAGACATAACAAGTGAGACAACTTTTATAAATAGCGATATCCTGTCTTCTACACTTTCCTGAAAACCTTCTTTAGGTTCTATCCGAATATTAGCAGTCATTTCCATTCCTGTATAGAGATCAGAAAATACTATTCTGAAGATCACCGCAATCATAAATGCAACTGCGACCACTAGCAATAAGCCTATGATTGCAGACTTGGCGGCGACATACTTGTTTAACCAAACTCCCATCATAAATATGAAAGCGTATCCAACTAAGAGCAGCCCCCATATTTCTGAAAAAATAGCCCCAGGCATTCTTAGGTCATTGAACAGTGCTTTAAGCAAACTATAATTTTCTGACCTAGGCCCATCTATAGGTATAGCTATATAATATACTACTGCAAAGGTGACGGTGAGTAACAGGGGATAAAAAATTGCCGTATACAGAAATCGTGTCAGCAACTTCTCAGCATTTGACGCCGGCAACATTAGATAGTCTATCCTTCCTGATGGCCCACCAAATTCCCAAAACACTATACTGGTAAACAAAAAACCGCCGACCGCCAAAAATGCGATATAAGTATTAAACCACCAGAAGATAGACAACATGTCTGCCTTTTGTTCTTGAGCGGCTATATTAAAAATTACTATGGCCCCAAGTAATATTACCATACCCAAATAGCCCAGACCTAATGGTCTTTCGTAAAGCAGGTAATCTCTCTTTATAAGTTTCCCTAATCTAGCTGTTTGTATTCTCATAACTAACGATTTAAATATTGTTGCGAAATATTAGGATTAGCGATCACAGCATTAAATAAAACTTCCAGTTCTACCTCAGATGGTTCTCCTGTACTATTAGGCTGAAGGTGTACATAACCGCCAGCTATACCTTCACTATAAATAAGCTCAGGCAAGGCTTCTTCAGAAATGGACTTAGTAAAAAGCAACTGCTCTTCTATATCTAGAACATCTTGATTAAATATGACTTGGCCATTATCCAAAATAATAACCGTTTCTATAAGCTGATTGAGATCTCTAATCTGATGTGTAGAAATTATAACAATTTGATCCTCTATAAATCCTCTTAACAAAGCCTTTCTAAATTGACTTTTAGATGGAATATCTAGCCCATTGGTGGGTTCGTCCATGAGTAGATACTTCGTATTAGTCGCCAGTCCGAAGGATATCATAACCTTCTTTCGTTGTCCAAAAGAAAGATCACTCAGTTTAGAATCGAGCTGCACCTCAAACAGGGACAAGAGCTCTAGAAATTTTTGATGATCAAATTTTGGGTAAAAGCCACTATATGCAATCTCATATGCCTGAATGGATATTGCAGAATGCGTCATGTCTTCAGGCAGGAAATACAGATCTTCCAGCATCTCTGGCTGCCTGTTCTTAGCTTGGTACTCTCCTACTCGGACAGTGCCTTGCTTAGGAAATAATCCGCCTACTAGTAGTTTTAGTAAGGTAGACTTGCCTGTTCCATTTTTCCCAAGAAGTCCGTAGATCTTTCCTGGTGTCATACGAAGGTTCAGCTTACTAAAAAGAGGCTTTTTCTTAGTATACCAAAAATCAAGGTTTTCTATCTGTATCATACTAATAATTTTACTGTATTAGTGTAGTAATACACCAAATGTATAGTACAATGAATTACCAAGCAAACTATTTTCGAAAAAAAAATGCCTGGAATGGCTAATTTCCTAGAGAAATAGTGGGTTTTGGCCACAAAAAAAGAGGTATTCCGTTGTAGAATACCTCTCTAAATTATTGACTGAACTGCGCTTATCTTACCGCACAACAATTATTTTCTTCTTTACACTGATTTCATCTTTGACCAGTTGGAGGACATAATTTCCGGCACTCAGGTTGCCTATTTCATATTGCTCACTTGTAGAATTGACTCTATAAGTCTTGACTAAAGAACCATTAGAATCATAGAGACTAGCAACTCCTCCATCAAAGGCTGAAGAGCTCTCTAGGGTTATGTTCCCATTTGATTTAGCAGGATTAGGATAGACCTTTACCTTATCTATATCATAGTCATTTACTTTAGACAATTGCTCTATTCCAGAATCTTGTATATGCGCAGCTACTTTACCGACTTGTTCCAATTTCATGCTCCCTAGCAGAGAAAAGACCATCAGTTTATCATTATCGGTGCCTATTCCTACTACTTCATGGACCGTACCATTATGCTCATCAATGTATAAAAAGAAAGAACCCTCCTTATCCTGTACACTGAGTAATTCCTCATAATCCTTATCCAAGGTGTTTCGTCCAGTTACAAAACTCTTCCTTGCTGCAGTTGGCTTTGCAGCTACTAATTGGAATGATCGAATACTGCTCAAAAATTCTTGCATTTCTTGTAGTTCCTCGTCCTCCTCAGAATCCACTTCCACACTGATATTATTTATAAGTTCGAACATTTTTCCTGTTACACTAATGTTCGTCGCATTTTCTTGTTCCAGTAGATAATCAAAGTGTCTGTCTATAACATTTTGTCCTAGTAAAGAGGTGCTTACAAAAAGGCTGATCGTTGTATAAATTATGTACTTCATCGTATTTCTTATGTTAGTTATAAATTAATAATTAGTGCACTTTAATAACAAAAGCATGACGCCAATGCTCTCAAAGTGTTACAGAAATCATAAGAAGGTCACATTTTCATCTACGAAAGTAGCTGATGAACCGATGAAATAAATTTGCGACGAGCTTAACCTCTTGATCTTTCGAGCAGTACCATCATCATAAGGCCCAGCATTATTCTATCATCGTCGTCATTATCTATCGCACCTACCTTGGTCAATTCGAAATTTCTTCCGAAAAAAGAAGCTTGTTTTTTCATTCGTACTATTTCTTTTCCATTAAGATCGGTAACTAGATACGAGGGATTGAAGAAGTATCCAGTAAATATGTTCACAATAGGAATCTGGCCTATGACACCATCCATAACCTTTACCCAGCCATTTTCCTCATTGACAGAATACTGCTTTTTATCATTTTGGTCTATAATCTCGTACTCAGCTTTCCATATAGATCGCCAGCCCTTCCTGGCAATTTTACCTATGGTCGTTCCTTGCGCATCATAGAAGGAGTACGCTGCTGAAAAATCGAGCCATTTATCAGCTTTAATACTATAGTTGATTTGGGCTTTAGTGTCATCGCTGTAGACTTGTATATCTTCTTTTAGTTTAAACATTTTTTGCCTGACATAAGCGATAGTCTTCCCACTATAGTCGGTAGCAATAAAGTCGTTAGAGATTGTAGAAATTTTAAATTGGAAGGTTACTGGAAATTGTATGTTTTGCATTCTATAGGATTAATAAGATTGAGAATAGATTAGCATTAAGTAGTTTATACAATAGTTGTCGTACTTTACTTTAAAGTACCAAAATTATCTTACACAGAAAAAGAGTCCGCACATTCCCTATAACCTAAACTAAAGACAAGAAAGATAGAAAAGAGGATAATCTCAAAGCAGAATATTAGAGGCATAAGCCAAACTATTTGCATCTTTAGGGGCAATAAAAGCAAAGGTGAGTAAAACAGAATCAGAGTATATAATCAAGATTAGCGACCAGCTATATGAGGCGTCTAGACATATTCGTATCCTTCGTAACATTAACTGGCCTTCAAAAACAAGAAAGGAGTTTCTTGCAAATAAAGGGCAGAAGTTACCACAAGTAGAGTACAAAAGAATAGACCCTAAACCTACCTTTGAAGAAATAAAAAAAGCGAGAAAACTCATACCGGATAGTAGTCCTGTAAAAAACTGGGCGCATGGCATAGCTGACATCCTTGAAAATAGTGCGCATCTCCTTTACAACCTGGGCAAACCTGAATTTTTCGAATACTCACAAAGACTATATGGTTCTCCCAAGGATCTCTTGCCGGATCAAAAAAACAATTCACTCGACCTAGCGAATCACTTCGAGTCTATGTACAAGAACATAGGCAAGCTAGGTATCGCCTCTCACAGCAGTTCTGACCTTGGCGCTGAAGTCGTACAAGCCAGAATGTTAGAAGAAGTCACAAAAATGTTCGGCAAGGATGCCCCTGAAGTTATCATAGATAAAGACGTATCATCTAAGGCCATCGCAGGACGTAGACGTATACGTATACGTGAAGATGCTCTCTTTTCGGACATGGACATAGATCAGCTCATTCATCATGAGGCCTTCATCCATGTCGCGACTGCTATCAATGGTCACAGCCAAGACAAACTTAAAATTCTCTCCGCCAGTCATCCTGGCACTACTAAAACACAAGAAGGTCTAGCTGTCTTTGCGGAATACATTACAGGGCATCTAGACTTAGATAGACTCAGAAGATTATCGGATCGCATATTGGCTATTCAGATGGCAATT
This sequence comes from uncultured Saprospiraceae bacterium, assembly GCA_964397575.1. Lineage (GTDB taxonomy): Bacteria > Bacteroidota > Bacteroidia > Chitinophagales > Saprospiraceae > RFSX01. Next base: position 3,370 of record CAYNJK010000144.1, on the reverse strand, counting down.
GATGGCGCCGACTTCATTGAAGTTTATCGTTTTTATCTTGATCATACGGGAGACAAGGAAGTCGCCTTCGAGAACTCTAGACGGGTATTCAGAGGTGGTGTTATGACAGGAGGCGCACCATTCACAAAGGACATCGTCTATCTAGACGGTCTACTTAACGTGCACAACTTCTTGAGGACAGTCGTCAGTGATGGACGTGCAGACATTCTACCCTTGTTATTCGTCGGCAAAATTGATATAGAAGACATGGCAGAGATGGTACAATTTAAAAAACTTGGCCTACTCAAAGATCCACTTTATCTTCCGCCTTGGATAAAAGACATCCGCTTTCTACTGACTTACTTAGCTTACTCCTCTTTTCTTAATAACGTAGAGCTCAATGATATGAAGCCGCATTACAGGAGGATGGTGGATGTATTGTGAGGTATTAGTAGATAAGAGATGGATGTATTAATTACTAGTAGAAGAAAATAAATAGATGAGAAATTATACAGTTAAAGACAGATTCCTAAAGTATGTACAAATAGATACGCAGGCAGACCCTTATTCTGATGCGGTACCATCTACTGCAAAGCAGCTTAATTTGTCTAAAGAGCTCAGTAAAGAACTGACTGCTATGGGCATAGAGCATGAACTGTCAGTGGAAGGATATATCTACGCAACCATCCCCTCTAACTCTGATAAAGAAAATGTGCCGACTGTGTTTTTCTGTAGTCATGTGGATACGGCACCAGACTGCAGCGGGACGAATGTGAAACCCATTGTCCATGAAAATTATCAGGGTGGTAGTATCACCTTACCGGATGATCCAGAACAAATCATAACTGAAGAAAAATTTCCTGAACTGAAAGACAAGCATGGTCATGATCTCATTACTGCAAGTGGCCTCACCTTGCTAGGAGCTGATGACAAGTCCGGGGTAGCTAGTATAATGGATGCCGCTTATCAGTTGGTGAAGAATCCAGAACTTAAGCATGGGCAGGTCAAATTGTTTTTTACAACAGATGAAGAAATAGGTAGAGGTGTGAAGCATGCTGACCTTGACAAGATTGGTGCTGACTTTGGATATACTCTAGACAGTGGAAACATCGGCAACTTTGAGTATGAGAACTTCTCAGCCAATGGTTTCAAAATAAAAATAACTGGGGCTAGCGCCCACCCTGGCTATGCCAAAGGCAAGATGGAAAGCGCTATAAAAATTGCTGGCGAGATCGTTGCTCAGCTTCCGAAAGATAGACTCAGTCCAGAATCTACTTCAGAAAAGGAGGGCTTTGTCCATCCTACCAAAATAGAAGGGATGCTAGAAGAAGCGACGATATCATTTATCATAAGAGATTTTGATACTACTCAACTGGCCAAGCATGAGGCAGAACTAGAAGAGATCACTAAAGCAGTTATGAATCGTTATCCTAGATCTAAGTACGAATGTATCTCCACCGAGCAATACAGAAACATGAGAGATGTTGTAGATAATCATATGTATATCGTAGACTATGCAGAACAGGCCATGAAGAACCTTGGCTTACCTTATAACTTAGGAGCAATCAGAGGCGGAACAGATGGCGCGGTACTTTCTCACAAAGGACTACCCTGTCCAAATCTCTTTTCTGGACAACATGGTATCCATTCAAAGCTGGAATGGACAACTGTACAAGAGATGCAATCCGCAGTAGATACCGTTATAGAAATCTGTAAAATTACTGAAGCGAAAGCATAATCAGATTGATGATCAGATTAGCAACAATTTTCTTAGTTATAGTCTGCTTTTCATGCAAGCAAGAACATACGCCGACAACAGCTGCTGCCAGTGAAACCGATAAGGAAACAGCTTACACAAAAGCAGTAAGGCATCCTTATCTTACCTTTAAGGGTAGAACAGTGGACACCAGATTTGTCCCACCTGAAGGCTATACTAGACAGGCAGTTCCAGAAAATTCTTTTGCAAGTTATCTTAGAAAATTACCTCTGAAAACACCAGGTACTCCCGTCAGACAATATGATGGCCAGACCAAAGCAAATCCTGTACATGCAGCCGTCGTGGACTTACCTATCGGAGATAAAGACTTACACCAATGTGCTGATGCGATAATGAGATTATGGGCAGAACACCATTGGTTGCAAAAGGACTATGACCAGATTCATTTTAATTTTACCAACGGACAGCGAGTAGACTACAACGAATGGCGTAAAGGTCGAAATATGATCGTCAAGGGTAATAAGACCTATTGGGATAATGGCAATAAGCCTAGAGAAGGATACCAGAATTTCTGGGAGTACATGGAACTTATCTTTATGTATGCCGGAACAAAATCATTGGAAAAAGAGACCAAGGCTATTCCTATAGAAGACATGAAAATTGGAGACATCTTCATCCAGGGTGGTTTTCCAGGTCATGCGGTAATCATAGTAGACCTTGCAATAAATGAAAATGATGAGAAGGTGTTTCTACTTGCACAAAGCTATATGCCAGCGCAGGAAATCCACATACTCATAAATGACAATAGTGATTTAAGTCCGTGGTATACCATCCCAAGTAAGGGCAATCTTAATAGTCCTGAGTGGGATTTTAAACTTACAGATCTGCGTAGAATAACTAGGGATTAAAAAAATATTATTGTATAAAATCACAGAAATGAAACTCTTATTTAACTTCTTATTTCTTGCCATACCTACTCTATTCATTATTAATTCGTGCACTATAGAAGCTGTAGAAAATGAAGATGAGGATTCAGAAATTTCTGACGAACCTTTGACTGGTTCTCTTGGACCCGATCAGGACTTTGTGCTAGGAACAGCTCTGGTAGAGCAGTCTACTTTGTTTGGTGACCAAGGTTATGATTTCAAGTTATTTAGTTCTGATGTGTCTTGTGAGACAGGAGGCATTCCCACCTTACTTAGGGAAATAGATTTCTTCGTCGTTGCTGATGGCGCATTAGAAGTTGGTGTCTATCCCAATTCCAAAGGTCCCTTTATAACCACTTCTTCCTTTTTCGGCTGTACTGTAGAAATTACTTCAGTTTCTAATTCTAGTATTTCTGGAAAAGTAAAAGGAGGTGACCCGATAGGAGACCAGTGGGTAGAAGGTGCATTTACAGCAGCTATTTGTAACTAATATCCACAGCTCACATCTTCTGTGCTAATTTCTTTTTTGGTTAATTGAAAATTTGGTTAATATTAGTAATATGAAAGACTAAACTTTAACCCTTCAAATTTTACAAACATGACTCCAGATTACAATTTTATAGCTATTGCGGTAGCTGCTCTCGTGCCTATGATATTAGGAGCGATTTACTATGGCCCTTTATTTGGGAAAGCCTGGGCTGCGTCTACAGGAAAGACTATGAAAGAGCTCGAACCAGATAATATGGCT